>JAFYTT010000359.1 GCA_017558715.1 Clostridia bacterium
AAAAGACCTACAAGCAGCTGGGCATCACCTTTGACTCCTACGCAGGTGAGAGCTTCTACACAGACAAGATGCCCGCAGTCGTGGATGAACTGAAGGCGTCCAACATCATGGTCATCGACGACGGCGCATCCATTGTCGATCTGTCCGAATACAACATGCCGCCCTGTCTGATTCTCAAGCGCGACGGCTCTACGCTGTATCCCGCACGTGACATCGCGGCGGCACTGTACAGAAAGAAGACCTACAACTTCGATAAGTGCATCTACGTCACCTCCTCCGGTCAGAGCCTGCACTTTGCACAGTGGTTCAAGGTGCTTGAGCTGATGGGCTACGAATGGGCAAAGGATCAGCTGATTCACGTTCCCTACGGTACGGTTTCCATCGACGGCGGCAAGCTGTCCACCCGTTCCGGCAATGTCGTCCTTCTGCGTGACCTGTTCAACCAGGCAATCGAGAAGGTCGCGGCAATCATGGAAGAAAAGAACCCGAACCTCGAAGGCAAGGAACAGATCGCCGAATCCGTCGGTGTCAGCGCGATTATCTTCTACTATCTGTCCTCCGGCAGAATCCGCGACATCAACTTCATCATGGAGGATGCGCTGTCCTTTGAAGGCAACACCGGTCCGTACGCACAGTACACCTACGCGCGTTCCTGCTCCATCGTATCCAAGGCACAGGCTGCCGGCATGACCGATCTGCACGCACCTGTTGATCTTACCGGTGTCGATCTGACCGAGGAAGAAAACGCACTCGTCAAGACGCTGGCACTCTTCCCTGACAAGGTCGCACAGGCACTGCACGAATCCGAGCCGTCTGTCATCACCCGCTACATTCTCGATGTCTGCGCGGACTTCAACCGCTTCTATCATGACATCCAGATCCTGTCCTGTGAGGATGAGGCACTGCGCACCTTCCGTGTCAAGCTGACACTTGCTGTCAAGTATGTACTCGGCACGGCATTTGATCTGATCTGCATCGGCAAGAACGAAAAGATTTAAGTTAGAAGAAAAAGAAAAAGGAGAATATACCATGTCCGGACATTCCAAATGGAACAACATTAAGCACAAGAAAGAAAAAACCGACGCGCAGCGCGCAAAGGTATTTACCAAGGTCGGTAAGGAAATGGCTGTCGCCGTCAAGGAAGGCGGTCCCGATCCTGTTTCCAACTCCAAGCTGGCTGCACTGATTGCAAAGGCAAAGACGCTCAACGTCCCCAACGACAACATCGATCGTATCATCAAGAAGGCTTCCTCCGCTGACGCTGCTGACTACGAGGAAATCACGTACGAAGGCTACGGTCCGGCAGGCATCGCGTTCATCGTTCAGGCAACGACCGACTCCAGAAACAGAACCGCGGGCAACGTCCGTCACTATTTCGACAAGTTCGGCGGCAACCTCGGCACCGTCGGCTGTGTCTCCTTCATGTTTGAGGACAAGGGTCTGATCGTCATTGAAAAGGAAGATGTCGATGAAGACCAGCTGATGGAAGACGCACTGGAAGCTGGTGCTACCGACTTCATCGCAGAAGACGAAGTTTTCGAAATCTACACCGAAGTGGACGATGTCGCGGCTGTCGCAAAGACGCTTGCTGACAAGGGCTACACCTATATCTCCGCAGAAGAAGACAAGATTCCGCAGTCCTATGTCAACGTTACCGATGAAGACGCTGTCACCAACATGAACAAGCTCATCGACGCCCTGGAAGACGACGATGATATTACCGCATTCTTCCACAACTGGGAAGAAGCATAAAACCGCGGAGCGGTTTTATGCAGTGATACATGTTTCTGCGAAACATGTGATATCGATTTCACGGAAGTGAAATCGGTGATATACAGAATCGCAAGCGATTCTGTGTGATATTGCGGATGGAAACATCCGCAGTGAAAGTAACATTTTAGAATGGTATCGCGGGGACACGACACGTGTGTCCAATCCGCGGGATACGGGCGGCTACCTGCCCAATACATGTATCTGAAAGGAATAACAACCATGAAACACGAACTTGCAAAAACCTACGCTCCGGCGGAACTCGAAGACAGACTCTATAAGGAATGGAGCGAAAAAGGCTACTTCACGCCCGACACCAAGGGTGATGCTCCTGCCTATACCATCGTCATTCCGCCTCCCAACATCACCGGTCAGCTCCACATGGGTCACGCGCTTGACAACACTCTGCAGGACATTCTGATCCGTCACAAGCGTATGCAGGGCTACTGCACGCTGTGGGTTCCCGGCACCGACCATGCATCCATCGCTACCGAAGTCAAGATCGTCGAAGCGATGCGCAAGGAAGGCATCTCCAAGGACGATATCGGACGTGAAGGCTTCCTCGAACGCGCATGGGCATGGAAGGATCAGTACGGCGGACGCATCATCTCCCAGCTCAAGCGCCTCGGCTCCTCCTGTGACTGGACCCGTGAACGCTTCACGATGGACGAGGGCTGCTCCAAGGCTGTCAAGGAAGTCTTTGTCCGCCTGTATGAACAGGGTCTGATCTACCGCGGCAACCGTATGATCAACTGGTGCCCGTGCTGCTCCACCTCCATTTCCGACGCAGAAGTCGAATACGAAGAACAGAACGGCAATTTCTGGCATCTTCTGTATCCCGTCAAGGAAACGGGCGAAATGCTGGAACTGGCAACCACCCGTCCCGAAACGATGCTCGGCGATACCGCCGTTGCCATCAACGCCGATGACCCGCGCTATGCACATCTGCACGGCTGCCACGTCATTCTGCCGCTCATCAATTAGGAAATCCCGATTGTCTGCGACGTACATGCCGACATGACCAAGGGTACCGGTGTCGTTAAGATTACCCCTGCCCA
>JAFYTT010000360.1 GCA_017558715.1 Clostridia bacterium
CGCATCAGCCGCTGTCGGTCATGCTGTCGTCCTTTTGTGAAGCAGACGCCGCGTCGGCGTTTGGATTCAGCATGGTTTTCCTGCTGCCGCCGCTTCTGCTGTACGGTGTGTTTGGTGATCGAACACAGCACGCGATTCCATACAGTATCCAAAAGTGAGAGTTGACCATGAAACGTATCATAAAAATTGTTTGTCTTGTTTTGGTTGTGCTGATTGCCGCCGCCGCGTATTTTTCAAGAACGCTTGAGAATCTGACGCTGACCGAAGTAGAACTTGTCTCCCATCACACGGGAACATTGACGTTCAAGGATGAATCGTATATTCCCGAAATCGTTCGTGTCCGCTGTGTCGGAGATATTGTGCTGGAGGACATTTATGTCGCCAGCGGTGAAAATGTTGTGGTCGGCGATCCGATTGCAAGCGTGTATCCTGCGGCACTCGACCGTGCTTTGCAGTCCGATGCGCTTTCCGAGGATGAGCGAAGCTGGTACACCGCAATTCAAGAAAACAGATACAAGATTACCGCCGACGCAGACGGATTTGTCGTTCATGTTCCGCCGAGTCCCGACGATGCTCTGACAGCGGAAGCCGTGCTTTACAAGTACATTCCTGCCGGCGTGCCGCTGGAGATGACATACAGCGAAACCTATGATGTCATTGTTCCGATGCGCGTGCTCACTCCGACTGCGGAAGAGGGGACATATCTGATTTATTATGCAAATCCTCTGACGGGTCGTGGGGAGGCGGGACAGTATACGGTACTAATGCAAGAAGTCCGTGTCATAGCATCTGATGGGGAATATGCGGCGCTGGATACCGTTGTTTGGGATGGGCGGAAGATCATTGTACCGGCGGAGGAGATACTTTATCATCAGCAAAAGGTCAGAGGGAAGTAAGTCTTTCCCCTTGATTTTTCCACTCAATCGTGTTATAATGAAGAAAACCACGAATCGAGGGAATCACCATGAACCTGAAAACCACCGAATTCAAACGCAAATTCTCCATGTCCATGTACAAAAACCTGCGCCTGTCCATGGCAGAAATGTCCTTTGCAAAGGATTTTGTCAATGACACGCGCGGGGACTTGTATCCGCTGCTGCATAAGGACGAGGGGACAGCAGAGTCTCTTGCAGACCACAGATACCATGTATCGGGCGGCACGGCAGCGCGGTATTTCTGTCAGTATTTCCCGTATGCGACCTATGAAGCGGTTGCCGTCGGTCGGAGATTCGGATTTGTGTTCCGTCTGCCGCATGCAGAAGCGACGGTAGAACTCTCTGAGGGACAGGTGGTATTCTGCGGCTCTGACGGCTGCAAATCATACCCCATGCCTGCACATTGCGCCGCGCTGATTGTCTCGCTTCGTCCCGGCTTCTTTGATATTTATACCCGTGTGGATGGCGGCGCGGTGTATGTGACAACGTTTGCCGATTCCGCTTTTGCGGATGCCAATGATGAGCGCCTGTTCACCGACGGCTATGCCGCATTGACCGCCGCCGACTGCACGGTATACGCGGTTTCCTCGTACATCGACAACGGCGTTTCGATTGCCGATATCCGTCCGATTCGCTATGAGGACGGCACGGTGATGATCGAAAATGGCAAAATCTATCTGACTGCGTCCATCCGTATGCAGGCGGAGATGTTTCAGGGGATCTTCTCGTGGGTGCCGGGAACTGCCGAGTTTGCACTGACAGGTACACTCTTTTACAACAGCGGCGACGGAAAATGGTGCGGTGACGTGGCGGCATCCCTGCTTTACCACCGCGAACAGAAGCAGTGGCTGCTCTGGGTCTGTGCGTTTTCCCACGGTCATATCCTCGGTCACGCGTCTTTTGAGGGCGACGTGCGCCACGGTGTCAATGTGGTTGATATTACTTTGATGCCCAAGGGAACAGAGGGGGACAACCATTGGGATTTCCTCGGTTTCGGTGCGGACGAAGACCCCGATTTCTTCTATGATGCCGCGCAGAACCGCTGGATGATGGCAATCTGCCGCTCCGACCCCGAAAACGGCGGCAAATATCGCTATGCGTTCTTCTCCTCCGAAAACCCCTTTGACGGCTATACGCTGATCGGACGCGGTTTGCCGGGTGCGGAGACGGGCGGTTCGTTTGTCCGTGTGGACGGAAAACAGCATTTTGTCTGCGGCAACGACTTCAACCTGACCTCCAACTACCGCATTTATGACGCGGACGGTATGACCGAAGCGAAGTTCAACTTCCCGGACGGCGGCTTCCGTGGCTGGGGCACGGTGATCCCCATCAAACAGGGAACGCGCACACGCTATTATTGGCTGACCTTTGACAGACACAAAGGAAGCGACTATAACTGGAGCTACGGCAATCTTTATTGTTTTGAGGGTTACGATTTCTAAAGAAAACAGCACCGCCTGTGAGGAGAAGTTCTCATGGCGGTGCTTGCTTTTGAAATTTCATTTATTTGTATTTACTGTAGGTTTGGTAATTGGATTCGATATATTCATTCCATTCTTTTACCAATTCGCGATAGGTTTTGGGCAGCGGTTCTTCGTCGCCGAATATGAAGTTGATCACATCCGCTTCCCCATACTGTTTTACCAGATACTGGACAAACGAAGATCCCGTTATATAATTCTCATCGGGACTTGTCCAGCTTCTGCTGTATACGACGATATTTTCAAGCTCCGAATAATCTTTTGCAATGTCGATAGGTCTGTTGATGTTGGCTGAATATTCGTGAATATGCTGTAATTCCGGTATATTTGGCGTATTGTTGTAATCCTGATTCAGCATTGCGATTCCGTAGAGATCGTAGTAATACGAAAAGTATCGTGCGAAACCTTCTGTTTTCCAGCCTGACATTGTAGATTTCATCACGGTGAGGGAGTGGATATATTCATGCATCAGGGAATCAACATTGTAAAGATAGATGCGATGGTCTATACCGTGATAATAGGAATTGTTGGAAGCACTGATCGATTTCGGGAAAACAATTTCCAGATCGTTGTTATAATGATCCAGCGCAAACAAGTCCTGATATTGCTTCATTTGTTTGAGATTGGTTTCAAAAAAGGCTTTGGTATTCGAATAATCGGTGTGCAAAAATCCGTCTGTGACCAGCGGATTCAGATCGGCAAGGAGATCGACCCAATCGTTGGCAATATAGAATGTGCCGTAATCGGAGTACACAAGATAATCGTAGGACTTGCCGCCGTGTCCGTATTGCACGGCTGATGGCGTATACGTGATACCGTTCTCCGCATAATACAATGCCAGCGCTTCGAGGGCATTTGCGGTTGATGATAGCAGCTGCATGAATGACTGCTCGCCGTATTGCTTGATATACGCATCGACAAAAGCGCAGGAGAGTTCTTTTGCGGCAATGACATCGTCGGAGGATACAAACGCTTCATCAAAGCACAAATAACTCAAATCGAGAATATCCTCTGCTGTGGGTTTTGAAAATTTCCCATCATAAGCATCCCATTTTTGAGATTGGGCGATCGCATTGGCATATCCGAAAACGGTTCCGTAATGGGATTTTTCGCCATAAACAGTCAGCAAGACATCGGTGATGTATGCAGCGGACTTCCAAACCTGGATGGAAGAATACAGCTTGTGATCGCTGATATATTGGTAATCGTAACGTTCTTTTGAAAAAATATAAATTTCGGGAATCACATCGCCAAAGGATTGACTTGACAGCAGATTGTCTGTCACGTCAATACATGCGTTGCGTTCTTTGTTCTCAATGCTTGGCTCAAAATAGTATTTTGCATGTTCGGTTTCATGATAATCCATATTCAAGCGGAAGGCATACTGCGCGGTCGGCTCGGAATAGGTGACATCTGCGCTGACATAGGATCGATTCGCGGAGCAGGCACAGACTGTCAGCAGGAACATGACAGATAGAAGAAATAGCGTGATTTTACGATTCATGATGATAAACCTACCTATTTTTTACGACCGATACTCTGTAATAACACCGAGCAGCAAAGACACAAACACATCGGAACGACGGCATATCCTGCGTTGACCGCACCGTCATTTGCAAGGACATATCCCGCACCGACAAAGCAGAGCACGGCAAACACGGTGGTCAGAATCATCAGAATGACGCGAAGTGTTTTCATTCGTTGTCTCCTCTGTCATTGGATGCGGCATGCGCCTCGGGATGCAGATAGATCACATTGGTCTTGTCTTCCATAAACGGCAGGAAATCTGCGATATTGCCGTCCACGATCTCGGTCTGACGGATGACGGTAATCTTCGTGCCAAACGTAATCAGAATCAGATCTTCTTCCTCGATCACGTATTCCATTGCGGTGTATGCAACGATCTCTTCCGAGCCGTTCGGTGTGGTCATCGTCATGGTTTCTTCATCAAAGGCCAGCGTTGGTGCGCCCGATTCCTGTGCGCGGTTGAGCTGGTTCAGAAGCTGACGGGCAGAAGCCTCATATCGCCGCATCATCTTTTCCTCGGCGGAGACATACTTGCCGAAAAGCCGTTTCACTCCCATCAGCACGGCAATCGCACCGACAATCAGCGGGAGGGTCAGCTTGCCCGGCTCCATGATACCGGGAACAACCAGGAAAATGCCGAGTGCGAGGAACACAATGCCCCACAGCCGATGGCGGATTGCGGCGGCTTTCTCACGGGACGCCTTCTTTTCGGGCGTATCCTTGGCGGCAGCGCGGTCTGCATGCTCCCACATCGCCGGATATTTGAGCCGCGAGAGGGAATCGATGCGTGTTTTCAATGCGTGTGCTATTTGCGGCAGCAGGGCTTCGTCAAGCGGCGCACGGGTAAAGACAAATGCCATTGCGATCATTCTCCTTTCTTTGCGCGGAACGGACAGCGGATAATCGGATCTTTGGTCGTGTCGAGCGGCAGGAAGCACGAGCAGCAGCCGGTACAGCCCGATTTCCCTCCGTTTTCAATGACGCGGATGACATCGGGATTCTGCAAAAACGGACGTGACATCGAAACAGCGACCGCACCTGCATCAAACAGCGCATCCATGTCGTCACCCGAGCGGATACCGCCGACAGCGATCAGCGGCAGATCGGTTTCTGTGTGCAGACGACGGATGTTGTCAAGGAAATAGGGCGATGTCGGAATACCGCGGCGCGCGCTGTCATAACCGGAGATTTCCGCCGCGTCGAGTCCAAGGCTGTCGCAGAGATTGAGCACTTCCACAATGTCGCGGTGATAGTCTTCCGTGTTTTCTCGGTCGTCGCCGTTGATTTTTAAGAACACGGGGAAATCGTCACCGCAGGTCATCTTGACCGCTTCAAAGCAGTCGCGGATGATGCGGAATCGGTTTTCGGCAGTACCGCCGAAGCCGTCCGTACGGTGATTGATCTCGGGATAGAAGCACTGGGAGAGAAGATACAGATGCGCGCCATGCAGCTCAACGCCTGCAAACCCTGCATCCTTTGCGCGTTTTGCGGCATCTCCGAAGGCGTTTGCAACA
>JAFYTT010000361.1 GCA_017558715.1 Clostridia bacterium
CCGCTCCTGCTGCTTCTTCTTTGCGTAACCGTACCCGACATAAGCGATGATGCCGACCCACACGGCGGCGATGGCACCGAGCAGAACCCTGGCACCGGTCGGAAGGGGACCGAGGTCTTTGGCTTCTGCCGCAGAACCGCGGGCCTCATTCAATCGGTACAGTGCGGTGATGTCACCTTCGAGCTTTTCCATGAAAGCATCATCAACTGTCTGATTGCGGCGGACGGCTTTTGCCGTGTTTTCAATGAGCTGTCCCGCGGCATCTCGCAGCGACGCGGAGCCGTTGTAGACGGGCGTGACAAACGTGTTTTCGGTGTAATCGAGCGCCAATTGGGACGCGGCGATCTTGACATCGTAGTAGAGGTCATCGTCCTCGCCTGCGCGCGACATGTAATCTTGGTAGACAGGGTCATCAAGTGCTTTTTCGGTGACGGGGACATAGCCCTCGGTCTGTGCATAGGCAATCTGTACATCGTTTGTCAAAAGATACTGCGTGAACAGCCACGATGCAAGAACTTCCTGCGGATCGGATTTATTGAACACGCAGACGGACGGTCCCTGGGAGATCATTGTCGGGTTCTCAGCATCGATCTGCGGAATCGGACGGACGACCGTTTCAAAGCGGACAATGTTTTCCTCGGGGATGTCGAGCAGAGGCGCATCACAGCCCATCCATGTCGCACCTGCCGTCGAGTCGATCGCAAAGATGCACTGACCCGCATTTAAGAAGTTCGCGGGATAACTGGAGATTTTGAATGTCGAGAACGCGCCGTTTCCGACGTGGGATGCAATTTCATAGAGAAATGTTTCCATGGAATCGTTGAAGATCAGAATTTCGCCGTCCGGCGTGGAATACCCCGCACCTGCCTGCGCAAGATACTGAATCATCATATTGTCCGTGGATTTGTAAATGAACGGAATCAGAACCTCCTGCCCGTTGACAGCATACGTGCCGTCCTCGTTTTTGGCGGTCGCGGCATCGGCAACTTCCCAGATCCAGTCCCATGTCAGCATATCGGGGATCTCATAGCCGAGTGCTTCCACATACGTTTTGTTGATGTAAACGGCTTCCGAGGAGCGCATATAGGGAAGCGCGTAATGGGCATCGCCGATGATGCATTCGTCAAGATATTTCGGAATGATTTCCTCCGTCCTCGGACCGTCGAACTTCACCTCGGAACCGCCCATGCCAAAGCGTGCATCGGTCATCAGGTCATCGAGCGGCACGACCGTGTTGACACCCGACAGATACGTTGCGATGTGGTCGGGATAGGTGATGCAGATGTTCGGTGTTGTACCGGTCGCAAGGTTTGTAATGACGTCGTTGTAGATGACGCTGTAGTTGGTGTAAAGGCGCAGATTGACCTTGATGTTCGGATAGAGTGCTTCAAAGTCGGTAATCGCCTTCTGATAGATTTCGGTCTGGGTCATGTTGGTGTCGTTCTTTGCCCAGAACGTGATCTCATAATTGCGGGATGTGTCAAATTCCGCGGGGATTTCAAATGCATCGAGTCCGCGTGAACCGTGACAGGAACCCAGCATCAGCGCGCAGACGGTGCAGAGCAGAAACAATAACAGTTTTTTCATGTTTTTTCCTTTCCGGGGAGCAATGAATGCGTGTTATATTTCGTCGGCGACGAAATGTGATATTTTTCGCTTTCAGCGAAAAGTTTCAAGTTACTTGTCACATTTTGCCCATCGGGCAAAATATATCACCCGACAACGTCGGATATCACCGCGAAGCGATATCACATTTCCACGTCAGTGGAAATATATCACTGCTGTCAGCGCTCAAGCTGACAGCTTACCCCTTCGTACCTCCTCTTGCAACGCCTTCCATGATCTTTTTGCGGAAGATTAAGAACAGCACGATCAGCGGTACGGAAATGACGACGACAGCCGCCATCATCGCGGGGATGTTCTCTCGTCCGAAGCCGTTTTCACGGATTTCCTGAATACCGTTGGATACCAGATAATATGCTTCATCATCGGTGATCAGCCGCGGCCAGACGTAGGAATTCCAGCACTCGATGACCTTGAGTATCGTCACGGTAACGATCGTCGGACGGCAGATGGGCAGCATGACGCGCACAAGATATTTGAGATCGGATGTACCGTCGACCTTGGCGGCGTAGTAAAGCTCATCGGGAATCTGCGCAAAATTTTCCTTGAGCAGATAGATATAGAAAACCGATGCGGCGGAGGGAAGAATCAGACCCGTGAACGAATTGCGCAGGTCAAGATTCGTGATCGTGACGAAGTTGGTGATGATGACAAGCTCATTCGGGATCATCATCAATGCAAGAAACGCGGTGAACAGGATGTTTTTGCCGCGGAACTCCAGACGCGAAAACGCAAATGCGGCGGGAATGATGATGAGCAGCATCAGCGCCGTTGTCAGTACCGTGAAAATGAGGGTGTTGACAAAGTAGTCGGCAAGCGGAACGGCGGTGAATGCATCGGCGTAATTCTGAAACGTCGGGGATGTCGGGAACAGCTGTGGGATGCGCTCGGCGTTGTATGAGCCGTAGGTTTTGATCGAGGTGATGAGCATCCAGTAGAACGGGAACAGCACGATCAGCGCCCAGAGGGTCAGTCCCGCATAGATGAAGCCGTGCAGAACCTTTTTGGATGCTTCGCCGCGTGCGGAATTTGCACGTGCAGAAGAGGCACGGACATCGGTATTTGTCTGATTGGTCATATCGGGTGATCCTCCTTCCTTATGTATAGTGGACGTGACGGCGGGACACAAGCAGATTGATGACGGTGATCGTCAGGACGATGACGAACAGGATGATCGCCGCAGCGGAAGCATACGACGGATAACCGCCGGAATCGCCGTAGAGCATATCGTAGACATAGCCGACGATGGTGTTCATTTCAGCCGCATTGAGCTGGGTTCCGAACAGCGCGACCGCATCGGAATACGCCTTGAACGCGCCGATAAAGCCCGTGATGATTAAGTAAAACAGCATCGGGGAGATCATCGGCAGGGTGATGCGGGTGAACACGCGCAGACGTGAGGTGCCGTCGACCTTTGCCGCGTTGTAGTAGTCCTTTTTGACCGATGCAAGTGCCGAGGTCAGAATCAGAATCTTGAACGGCAGGACGATCCAGACGGTGTAGACGCACAGCACAAGCATTTTTGCCCACCAAGGTCCGTCGATGAAGTCAATCGGCGTCATACCGAAGACCGACAGCACGATGTTGACAAGACCGTCGGAATATTCCGTCTTCTGAAACAGAATCATGAAAACAAGACCGACCGCGAGGGTGTTGGTCACATACGGCAGAAAGAAGACCGTCTGAAACAGTTCTTTGAGTTTGGGAATGGATGCCAGTCCGACCGAGATGAGCAGGGCAAGACCGGTCGATAGGGGAACCGTGATCAGAACGAGAACGAACGTGTTTTTGACTGCCTGCAGAAAATACGGGTCGTGCAGGACATAGGAGTAATTGTATGAGCCGACACCGAGATACGTCTGCGACGCGGTGTTGTAGCCCTCCTCAAAGGAGTAAATAAAGACATCAATGAGCGGGTATACCAGAAAGACACCGAGGAAGAGAATCGCCGGCAAAAGGTATAACCATGCACGGAGGTTGTTTTTTTCCATATGAATTTCCTTTCATGGGATGTGGGAATGTCGGTAATGAGAGGGGATTAACCTGACGGGAGAACGCGCGTCCAAGCCTTCCCTGGTGAGGGAAGGTGGCACGAACCCAAAGGGTGAGTGACGGATGAGTCGTTCTCTTGTTACTTATCGGTTTAGATGTTGCTATAAATCACAATAGAAACGACACTTTTTTTCGTTACCATAGGCTGTACAATCTTACCGCCGTGCTGACGACTCATCCGTCTTTTCGCAATTCCCGCAGGGGCGGTAATTACGAAAATCCACCTTCCCTCGCCAGGGAAGGCTTGGATGCGATCACCGTCACCAAATCTGTCGGCCATAATCACCATCAAACCGAATACCTGATATCAGAATCCAATTCTTTCTTCCGTAACCGTATCAAACAGCTCCACCTTATGCGGCTTCAGCCGGAAACGAATCTCCCCTGCGGACACACCGCGCACCTCATCGGCATCGACAATGGCGCGGAAGGTGGTATTCTGGCAGTTTGTGTGTCCCGCAACAACGGAAACATCGCGTCCCATGACCTCGATGGCGGAAAGGGCGGCACGCATCGGACCGTCTGCATCGACCGAGAAGCCCTCGGGGCGGATACCGACGATCACATCACGGTCGGGGACACCGGGGACATCGAGAACCGCATTTTCGCCGAGGTACAGCTTGCCCGCGCGGACGGTGCCGGAGAAG
>JAFYTT010000362.1 GCA_017558715.1 Clostridia bacterium
GACAGATGCGCCGTTTTTGTCTTTAATAACCTTCCCCAAGCACCAAAATCTCCTCGGGAATCGCAATGTACTCCAGAGGATCCACCGTGACATGATCGCGGCGGAATTCCAGATGCAGATGACTGCCGGAGGAATTTCCTGTCGAGCCGACGTAGCCGATCAGCTGTCCCTTCTGCACGACATCGCCCGGCTTGACGACCTGCTTGATCTGATGTGCGTAGACCGTTTCCACGTTGTCCGCGTGACGGATACGCGTCATGTAGCCGTAGGATGACGTAAACGCCGCAAACACGACCACACCGCCATCGGCAGCATAGATTTCGGTATAGGCAGGTGCGACGATATCGAGTCCCAGATGGAAGTCATATGCGCCCCAGAGGTCGCGTCCTCCGTAGCCGGAAGAAACATAGGTATTCTTGAGTGCCAGCGGATTTTCCGGCATGTATGGATTGCCGTTTTCGTCAAGCGGAAGCTCGTCGTCGGGAAGAGGCGGCAGCGGCCAGTCGAATGTTCCCGTGGAAACGCCGTCCGGCAGCGGATACAGCCCTTCATAGGAAACCGCACTGACAGGCTCACGGACGACGACCCGTGCCGTCTCCTCTCGGGAAAGCTCCGCACCTGTTTCGGGATCGTACGATATCCGATAGGATACCTGCGCAAGACCGTCCGCACCGGGTGAGATCATCGTGCGGATACCGTCAAAGTTCTCATCGTTGGGCACAAGCGTTGTTTCATAGGGAATCCGTTCTGCCGCCGTTTCCGTCACGGATGCCGTTACCGAAAACATCGGATACGGTGTATCCTGCATGGCAATCATTGCGGCGGTCAGCGCGTCCGCATCCATCAATGCCGACTCGGAAATCCATGCGGATTCCCAAGAAATGTTCGGAACAACGGACAGCGTCGTCCCCGTCGGCAGAACCGCAGTGTACCGCTCTCGCAGGATGTCTTCCGCCCTGCCGACCGCGGTCAGAATTTGCGCTTCTGTCACAGCACCCATGGCATTGCCGTTATCTTCTGCCGACACGTCTCCAATCAGCCGATAGGCACGGACATAACCGTCTGTCGCCTGCGCAAACAACGCATCATACACATCATCGGCTGACAGATACGTGACATCTCCGCGTATCTGTTCATGTTCACATCGGTACAGCGTCGCGTCCGTATCCAACATCTCATGAATACGTAAATCTTCACTCACGCGCTCCATCTGTGCGGATGCCGTATCCTCATGCGCAAGATATCCGATGGCAGTGTCGTCGACATACAGCATGACCGCCTCTGTCGTTGTCATAAACGGCAGGAGCGTAACGGCACAGATCACCGCAAGGACGGCGATCATCACAGCAACCGCGCCAAACGGCAAGCGGTCGGCGTGTTTTTTCTGTGGCTTTGCAGAAAATGTACGCTCCACGGAAAAAGCATCGTCCGCAGGCGAAGGTTTCTTGACCGGCTCAGGCTTGACTGGTTCAGGCTTGACCGGTTCAGGCTTGGCTGGTTCAGCGGTTTTCGGTTCAGGGTGGACTGCCGCCGTCTGCGGAATCGGTGCGGAAGGTGCCGGCTGCTTTGGCAGTTCGGCAGGCGGCGGAATCGATGCCGTTTCCTTGACCGGGACTTCTTTTTGCGGCAGTTGCTCCGCATCGGCGCGGGCAGGCTCCTGCGGCACATTGGATTCTGCGTTCGGTGCCGCCGTCACCCCATTCGGATTTCCCATCGGAACCGACCGAACGGCACGCCGTCTGCGTGTGGTCTGTTCCTGATTTTGGGTTTTCTGTTGGTCTTCCATAGAATTAATTCCTTTTCGGATCAATCAATCGATTGTAATATCTTTAATATTATACTAAAAACGACACAGAAAATCAAGTCTTTTTCCGCCTTTCTTGCGTTTGGGCGTTGTAATTTGCCGCAATCTATGGTAAAATAATGGTATCAATCCCCAAGAAGAGAGGAATCGTCATGAAAAAACTATTCGTTGTTGACGGCAACAGCATCATCAACCGCGCCTATTACGGTATCCGTCCGCTGACCACCAAGGACGGCATCCACACCAACGCGGTCTACGGTATGATCACCATGCTGGAAAAACAGCTGGACGCAGTCAAGCCCGACATCTGCGTCATCGCATTTGACCGCAAAGAGCCGACCTTCCGCCACAAGGCATACGCCGAATATAAGGCAGGCCGCCACGCCTCCCCGGATGAATTGCGGATGCAGTTCCCGTACGCAAAGGAATGTGCCGCGGCAATGGGCTTCACCGTTGCGGAACAGCCGGGCTACGAAGCCGACGATATCCTCGGTACCCTTTCCGCACAGGCAGTCGACAACGGCTATGAGGCGTATCTTCTGACGGGCGACCGCGATGCACTCCAGCTCATCGGAGACAATGTCACCGTCCTTTTGGCAACCAACAAGGAAACCGTCGTCTTCGACCGTGCAAAGTTTTTTGAGGAATACGGTGTCACGCCGGAGCAGTTTGTCGATGTCAAGGCACTGATGGGCGACTCCTCGGACAACATCCCCGGTGTTGCGGGTGTCGGCGAGAAGACCGCGCTCAAGCTCATCTCCGAGTATCATGATCTTGATGCACTGTATGACGGACTTGACGAAAAGAATATCGCCAAAGGTGTCAAGGCAAAGCTGACTGCCGATCGCGAAAATGCCTTCTTCTCGCGTATGCTGGCGACCATTGTCCGCGACGCACCGCTGGACAACGCCTTTACCGTACTGAAAGAACGTGCAGTGCTGGAAGACCGTCCCACCCTGCGTGAGCTGTTCATCAAGCTCGAATTCTCCGCACTCATCAAGCGCATGAACCTCGACTGCGGCATGGAGGGACTGCCCGCGTGTCCCGTGAACACCGATGAAAGCACGGTGACACCGCTGCCGACCGTGCCCGTGCAGACCGCATGCGCCGCACTGTGTGTACTTCCCGCAAAAAAACCGCTTGCCATCGCGGTCGGTCAAAACGACGATGCACTGTATGTCTCCGACGGCGAGGGGCTGTATGCCTGTCCGCTGTCCGACGGCGGGATAGCGGATTTCCTTGCCGCACGGCAGTTTGTCACACACGACGCAAAACAGCTTTACCACACGCTGCACCATGCAGGAATTGCCCTTCCGAAGATCGTCTTTGACACAATGCTTGCCGGCTACGTCATCAATCCGTCGGAGAGCGACTACAACACCCCGAAGCTCGCCGTGCAGTATCTGGACACCGTAATTCCCGACGGGGCACACGAGGCATCACAGGCGGCGGTGACAGCACGTCTGCATCCCGTTCTGCACGACAAAATCGTCTCCGACGGCATGGAGCGGCTGTATGACGACATCGAGCTTCCGCTTGCCGAGGTGCTGTTCCGCATGGAGATCCGCGGCTTCCGCGTCGACATCGACGGTCTGACGGAATACGGTGCGCTGCTCGGTCAGATGTGCGAACAGTATATGGAAAACATCTACGCCGCGGCAGGAGTCGTCTTCAATGTCAACTCACCGAAGCAGCTTGGCGATGTCCTGTTTGACACGCTCGGTCTGCCGTGTCCGAGTGCTAAACGCTCCACCAACGCAGAAGTGCTGGAAAAACTGCGTCCCTATCATCCGATCATCTCCGACATTCTCGAATACCGTCAGGTTGCCAAGCTGAAATCGACCTATACCGACGGTCTTGTCAAGGTAGCGGGTGAGGACGGTCGCATTCATTCCTCGTTCAACCAGACCGTTACCGCAACCGGTCGTCTTTCCTCGACCGAGCCGAATCTGCAGAACATCCCGATCCGCACGGAGCTTGGACGCAAACTGCGCAAATACTTTGTCGCCAAGGATGAAAACTATGTTCTGATCGATGCCGACTACTCGCAGATCGAGCTTCGTCTGCTTGCCGCGATTTCTGGTGATGAAACGATGACGGAAGCGTTCAAAAACGGCACCGACATTCATACCGTCACCGCCTCCGAGGTCTTCCGTGTCCCCAAGGAAGCCGTCACCCCCGAGATGCGCAAACGCGCCAAGGCGGTCAACTTCGGCATCGTCTACGGCATCGGCGATTATTCCCTTGCAATGGACATCGGTGTTACGAAAAAGCAGGCGGGTGAGTATATCGACAGCTATCTGAAGACATATCCCGCTGTTTCCGCGTATCTTCAGAACATCGTCAAAACCGCCAAAGCCGACGGCTATGTCGCAACCCTGTACGGTCGCCGCCGCTACATTCCCGAGCTGACCGCATCGAAGAAGATGCTGATTGCATTCGGCGAGCGCGTTGCGATGAACAGCCCGATTCAGGGTTCTGCCGCCGACATCATCAAAGCGGCGATGGTCAATCTGGAACGAGAGCTTTCCGCATCGGGTCTGGATGCACGGCTGATTCTGCAGGTACACGACGAGCTGATCGTTGAGTGTCACCGCGACTGTATGGACGAGGTCAAGGGAATCCTCAAACGCGTCATGGAAAATACCATTGCGCTTTCCGTCCCGCTGACCGTCGATGTACAGGCGGGAGAAAACTGGTTTGACGGACACTAAAGCATCAAGGAACTGACCATGGGTCAATTCCTTGATGAGTGATATATTTCCGCTGGCGCAGAAATGTGATATACGCCTTTGGCGTGTGATATTCGGCTTACACCGAGTGATATATTTCGTCCGTCGGACGAAATGTTTAAGAATCTCCAAACACCTCCTCCGCGCTGACATGGAAATAATCCATAAGTCGAATAACAACCTCACTTGAAATCCTCGGCATCACGCCATTCTCCAGTTTATTCAGACTGGATGGGCTGATGCCGAGGATTTTTGCCATTGCGGTTTTGGATAATCCGTGCTTTCGCCGCAAGAATTTGACATTCACACAAAAATTATTTATCTCATTTTTCATATACGCCCCTCCTTTGATAACATTATGATAACACATTGTTTGTATAAAGTCAATGGATTTCATGATATAATACAAACAATATGTTATCGAGGTGTTATCATGGCAACCAACAGAATTCAAACAGGTATCCGTTTTACGCCGGAGTTGTTATACAAAATCACTTATATCTCCAAGCAAAACAAACGCTCATTGAACGCACAACTGGAGTATCTTGTCGAGAATTGCATCAAAGAATATGAAACTAAAAATGGTGTAATACCTATCGACGAAGAAGAAGCATATAACAAATAAGCTCAAAACATCTATTAAATGCGTTTATATGCGGCAGGAGCAAGCCCCTGCCCTACAAGGTAAGAGAGACGCACAGCACGTTTTTTCCATGCTGTGCGTCTCTCTTATCTCATTTTTTCAATTAGATTCTTCGAGTCTGGGTGTCTGCTGATTGAAGCGGAAGGCGAGTGCCGTCAGCGCAAGATCATAGCTGTCCGCACCGAAGCCCGAAATCTGACCGATACAAACGGGCGCGATAACCGATGTATGACGGAATTCCTCGCGTGCATGGATGTTGGACAGATGCACCTCGACGACCGGGATTTTAATTGCCGCAACCGCATCGCGGATGGCGTAGGAGTAATGCGTGTAGGCACCGGCATTGAGGATGACACCGTCACATTCCAGCCGTGCGGCATGGAGGATGTCGATCAGCTCGCCCTCATGGTTGGACTGTGCAAACGCCAGTGTGATCCCCATCGCTTCCGCTGCCGCTGTCAGATGGGTACAGATATCGTCAAGGGATGCGGCGCCATAGATACCAGGTTCGCGCTCTCCCAGCAAATTCAGATTCGGTCCGTTCAGAACAAGAACTCTCATGAGAATTACCAAGGCTTTCACGTTTGAAAGCCTTCCTTTCTTTTCATGGCAATTTGGGGTTGTTAATAGTAATAGTATACACCGAATTTGTGATGTTTGCAAGTACAATTTATTAACAAACTGTTTTTTCGGCTGGAAAACGCCCCTGATAATACGGCATATTTACGATTCATATGATGAAATGTTATTTTTTGCTTTTTTATCATATTCTTATGGAAACCTATTGACAATTTTCTCAAAACAGAGTATAATAGTTCAAAACTTAATTATCAATTTTTGAACTGTCAAGTTCTGAATCATTAACTATTTATCTATTAAAATATCAAGTGAACTATTTAACATTTATCATAAAGGAGACTTATCCCATGTCCTGTTCCAATGAAAAGAAGCATCTCTGCTGTGTTGTTGCCTCGCTGATGAAAACCGAACGTATGCACAAGACAGTCGTTGATTCCCGTATCTCCGCACTCGGCATCCACCGCGGTCAGCACTCCATTCTCCGCGAAATTGCACGTGCAGAACGGAATCCGGAAGCAAAGGCACTTTCCCAGAAGGACATTGCCCAGCACTTTGGCGTCAGTGCTGCTGCGGTTGCCATGATGATGAAAAAGATGGAATCGGAGGGCTACATCACCCGCAACATGTCCTCCTCCGACAACCGCTTCAATGAACTGCATCTGACCGAGCTCGGTCTTTCCATGCTCTCCCAGTCCCGCGAAATCTTCCACGAAATCGACACTGCAACCTATGAAGGCATCTCCGAGGAGGATTTGGAAATCTTCATGCGCTGTCTGGAAAAGATGCAGGAAAACCTGTCTGCCATGCCCGAGCTGGACGGCAAAAACGATCTCCCCAAGGGCGGCTTCGGCGGAAGAACTTAATGGTTCACACGCAAAATTTTCACACAGCCATCATTGATTTTTTGTAAAAAATCTGATATAATAAGTAAGTACCGTGCATCGGACAACGGCTGACACCGTTCATTCCGGGATGCACGGTATTGTACGTTTGAAAACACTTAACAAAACTTAATCAAGAAAGGATGAACTCTCACCTTGAAACGCTGGATGAAATATGTCAAGCCCTACTGGCCGTATTTTGTTCTCGGTCCTGCGTGTATGATCATTGAAGTCATCGGCGAAATGATCATGCCCATCACACTTGCTATGATTATCGACTACGGTATCGGTGCCAAGCCGATGGAGGAAGCCAACGCTTTTATACAGTGGGTCTACCGCATCTGCGGCGAAAACGCTTCCCCCTTTATCGTTACTGCCATGGTCGGTATGATCCTCAATGCCATCATCATGATGATCGGCGGTGTCGGCGGTGCGTACTACGGCTCCAAGGCATCCGTCAACTTTGCGGCTGATCTGCGTGAGGATATCTACCGCAAGGTTCAGACCTATTCGTTTGCCAACATCGACAAATTCTCCACCTCGTCGCTCATTACCCGTCTGACCAACGACGTTACCCAGATGCAGAACTTCATCATGACGCTGCTGCGCATGTGTCTGCGTGCGCCGGGTATGATGATCGGTGCGCTGATTATGGCACTGTCCATCAATCTGCGCCTGTCGCTCGTGCTTGCCGTTGTCATGCCGCTGCTGCTCTGTGCCATCGGTCTGATCATTTCCCGCGGCTTTCCCCGTTTTGCCATCGTCCAGACGAAGATCGACGCACTCAACGCAACGGTACAGGAAAACCTGACCAATGTCCGCGTCGTCAAGTCGTTCGTCCGTGAACCGTTTGAACGCGATAAATTTGCGCATTCCAATGCCGAGCTGAAAAAAAGCGGTATGGCGGCAGCCGGTGTCATGATCTTCATGTCCCCCGTCATGAGTTTCTTCATGAACATCACCACGCTCTCCGTTCTGTGGTTCGGCGGCAATATGCTCGTGTCCGAAACCATGACCGCAGGTGATCTGTCCGCGTTCGTTACATACATCACACAGATTCTCTCCTCCCTTATGATGGTCACGATGATGTTTGTCCAGATGACCCGTGCAATGGCATCGGCAAAGCGTATCTCCGAGGTGCTGGACGAGGTTCCAGACATTGCAGATACCGCGAAAAACGATACCCGCACCGTTGCTCACGGCGACATCCGCTTTGAAAATGTTTCTTTCCGTTATTATAAGAACAGCGAAGAATCCGTCCTCGACAACATCAATCTGCATATTCCCGCAGGCACGACCGTCGGTATCATCGGTTCCACGGGCTGCGGCAAAACCACACTCGTTTCGATGATCGCGCGTCTTTACGATACCGATGAAGGTGCGGTACTCGTCGACGGCATCAACGTCCGCGACTACAGCCTTTACCATCTGCGAGAGGGCGTCGGCATGGTGCTTCAGAAGAACACCCTGTTTTCCGGCTCCGTCTCCGACAACCTGCGCTGGGGCGACCCGACAGCCACCTTGGAAGAAATGCGTACTGCGGCATCCCATGCACAGGCAGACGGCTTTGTTTCCACATTCAAGGACGGCTATGATACCGAAATCGAGCAGGGCGGTACGAACGTCTCCGGCGGTCAGAAGCAGCGTCTGTGTATCGCGCGTGCGCTTCTCAAAAAGCCGAAGATCCTGATCCTCGACGACTCCACATCGGCTGTCGACACAGCGACCGAAAAACGCATCCGCGAAGCATTCCGTAATGAACTCGCCGCATCCACCAAGATCATCATCGCACAGCGTATCAGCTCCGTCCGCGATGCCGATCAGATCATCGTCATGGATGACGGACGCATCACGGGTATCGGCACGCACGACGAGCTGCTCGCATCGAACATCGAATATCAGGAAATCTACAACTCCCAGATGGAATCCAACAACCAAACGGAAGCAAAGGAGGTGCTCGCATAAATGAACGCTGCAAAAACAATCCCCGGAACCCGTTCTCTGGAAGAGCTGCAGAAGCAGTATTCCGGTGCAGGCAAACCCGGTGCTCCCGGAAGAGGTCCCGGCGGTCCGATGGGCGGTCCCAGACGCGGCGGCGGTCCCGGTGTCCGTGCCAAGGGTAAGCCGAAGAACATGCGCGCCACTGTCATGCGGCTCCTCTCCTATGTCGCAAAGTATAAGTTCCAGCTGGTTCTGGTCTTTGTGTTCATGATTACAAACACCCTGACATCCCTGTATGCGGGCTATCAGCTCAAGCCGATCTTCAATATGCTGATTGACACGACCGTAACCGCTGAACAGCGCGTGGCGAATCTGGTACAGACCCTTTTGATTCTTGCCTGTGTCTATACCGTCGGTATTGTGACCAACTATGTTCAGGCGCGCCTGATGCTCAAAATCTCGCAGAACACGACGGAAGCACTCCGCCGCGACCTGTTCAATTCCGTGCAGGAGCTGCCTGTCCGCTTCTTTGACAGTACCCCGACGGGTGAGACGATGTCACGCTTTACCAACGACATCGACTCCATTGATATGATGATCAACCACGCGCTGACCGGTATGGTCTCCGGCGTTATCAACCTCGTCGGTACGTTCTGCATGATGCTGTACACCAACATCTGGCTGACGATCATCACCATCGTCTTCATCCCGATCTTTGCCAAGGGCGGCGGTGCGATTGCCAAGCTGTCCACCAAATACTACTCCGGTCAGCAGGCGGCACTCGGTGCGGTCAACGGCTATATCGAGGAATCCGTCACAGGTCAAAAGGTCGTCAAGGTCTTCAACCATGAGGACATCTGCGTCGAGGAATTTACCACACTGAACAACGACATGCGCGACAAGCAGTTCAAGGCGCAGTTCTGGGGCGGTGTCATGGGTCCGATCATGGGCAACACTTCCCAGATCTCCTACGCGCTGACAGCAGGCATCGGCGGTCTTCTGTGTCTTGCGGGACGCTTTGACGTCGGCGGTCTTGTTGTCTTTGTCAACTACTCCCGTCAGTTCTCCATGCCCATCAACATGATCTCCGGGCAGATGGCAACGATCTTCTCCGCACTTGCCTGTGCAGAGCGCGTCTTTACCGTCATGGATCAGCCGCAAGAAGAACCTGACCGCGAGGGCGCACAGAGTATGCCCGTAGATACACCCGGCCGCGTTGTATTGAACAACGTCACATTCGGCTACAATCCCGACAAGGTCGTTCTGCGCAACATCACGCTGACGGCTGAGCCCGGTCAGAAGATCGCATTCGTCGGTTCGACCGGTGCCGGCAAGACGACCATCACCAATCTGC
>JAFYTT010000363.1 GCA_017558715.1 Clostridia bacterium
GGTCAGAATCAGTAGGACAACTGCCCACATCGGCAGGGAAATGCGTTTTTTCGGCTTCTTATCTGGACTCGGGTTTTGCGGTTCTTCTGTGAAATCCTCGTTGATCGGTTCTGTCAACACAGGTTCCGATGTACGGAATTCTTCAATCTGTGCGCAAATTTCCTCCCAGGTTCCAAGGCGGTCAACGGCTTCTTCCTCGGACAAGCCTTCTTCCATTGCTTCGTCGATCATTTCGCTGTAATATTCGAGCAGACGGTTGACCTCGGACGGCGGCATATGAACGGTCTTTTCCCGAACTGCACGCAAGAATTGCATTTTATTCACAGTCATCATCCTCCTTTGTCACGAATTTATAAATTGCCATGATCTCTTTCCATTCCTCGGTAAATGCGTCGAGACGAGCGCGTCCCGCATCGGTAATGCGATAATACTTGCGCAGACGTCCGTTGTGTTCGACAGAATATACCGTCAGACAATCCGCCGCTTCAAGTCGCCGCAGAATCGGATAGAGCGTGGATTCCGAGATACTGACAAATGCTCCGATTTCACGGACGATGGCGTATCCGTAGGAATCCTTGTTTTTGATTGCGGCAAGCACACAGATATCGAGCAAACCGCGTTTGAGCTGAATGTCCACGACAATACCCCCTTTCGTCTTATATTATACAACGCATAGTATTGTTTGTCAAGTAGTATTTACAAAAAAATTTGAGCTGTAATACGAATTTTCGTACCACAGCTCTTTTGCTGTTATTTGGATGTTGCCACCGCGATATACCGTTCGTTGTTTTGATTCACGGCACAGTAGAAATGGTAATTCACGCCGTTATGACGGATGAACCACGGCTTGTGCGCGTGGACATTCTCCCATTCCTCGGTCGGCGCAATCAACGGCTCACCGTCCCAGACGCGCCAGTTGACAAGGTCACGGGAGCAGGCAAACGTATCATACGCACCGCGTCCGGCGGTAAAATGGAAGAAGAACATGACGTAGATATCACCGATGCAGACAATCTGCGGATCACCTGCAATGCGGGTATCGGGATCGATCCGTGTCATATCAAGCACCGCACGGTCACCGTAGCGTTCCCAATGCTCGCCGTCTTCCGATACTGCCAAAAAGATGCGTTCGGTATGATTCTGCGCCTTGCCGTTGTAGATATTCACATACGGATAACCCGTCACGCCGAGCACATCACGGAACAGACAGCTTTTATAAAGCGTTTTGGTTTCCATGTCGCGGGCGTCGTCGTCATCCGGACGAAGAATCGGCTCTTCAAAACGGGTAAACGCGTCGGGATTTGTCGGATCGGCGGTGTATGCCTGACCCATAAAAAGCGGATCAGGTTCATATCCGTCGCTGTTGCCGGCAAGATAGGTGATGTAATATCTGCCGCCAACCGATTCCAGCGCATTGGTACCGTCAAAGGCGATGTCCTTGAATGCGGCGTATCCGGCACACTGCTTGCTGTCCCAACGGTCAAGATCATTGCGGCGGAAGATTGTGCCGCGATACTCCCAGTGAAGCAGATCGACAGAGGACGCAAGATGCGTTTCATAGCCGGAAACCTTGACATCCTTGGAAATGGCAATGAAGTACATATAGAACACGCCGTCCCGATAAAACACCGTCGGGGAGTCGGTAAAGTCGTTCTCCCACTTGATGACGGCGCCGTGCTTGACGGGTGTTTTGATTTTTTCGTAAATCTCCGTCATTTCAGCATCTGTGATAGCCGGAAGTGTGTTATTACGGAAAGGAATCATGAATTATCACCTCGTGTTCTTAAACGGGAAGCTGCAAAAGGTATCCCGCCGCAATACCGACTGCCGCCGATACGCAGATGATGATGATCGGATGGAGCTTGACCTTGAAGGTCAGAAATGCCATGACCGCAAACAGGACAAGGGAAATATAGAACGGTGCGCCTGTGAAAACAGCGGTTGTAAAGCCGTTGGGGAAGAAGACGGTCATGCCGATCTTATAGACCGCTGCACCGATCAGACCGATGGCGGCAGGCTTCAGACCTGTCATCGCACCCTTGACTGCGGTCGATGACTTGAACGCATCATAGCACTTCGCAACAATCAGAATGATGATGAACGAAGGCAGGACTACGCCAAGGGTCGCGCAGATCGCACCGATGATGCCTGCAAACACAGAGCCGAATTCCTTCATGCCCATCTGATTGCCGACGTAGGTTGCAATGTTGATGGCAAAGGGTCCGGGCGTAGATTCGCTGACTGCGATGAAGTTGACAATCTGCTCGGAGGGAAGCCAGCCCTTACGCTCAACCTCTGCCTGAATCAGCGGAAGCATTGCATAGCCGCCGCCGAACGTAAACGCGCCGATCAGAAAGAAGGTATAGAATAACTCAATGAAAATCATTTGTTATCGAGCCTCCTTTTGTTGACGAGCGTTGTGACAAGACCAAAGAGAGCAGAGCAGACGATGACGACCATGACATTCAATCCGGTAAATGCCGAGCAGACAAACGCAAAGACCCAAACGATGTATGAAACAATTCCCTTGGGGCATTTCTTGTACATTGTCCAGAACGCCTTGACAATCAGCGCAAGGACACCTGCACGGATGCCGAAGAACGCGTATTGGACAGCTTTGAGCTCCTGGAACTGCGTCAGAACAAACGAGATGAGCGTGATGATGACAAACGACGGCAGAACAACACCGAGCGTCGCCGCCATTGAACCGAGGACACCTGCGGTACGATAGCCGACAAAGGTTGCGGAGTTGATCGCAATCGGTCCGGGTGTCGATTCGGCGATGGCGATGATTTCGAGAATATCGTCATCGGTGATCCATTTCTTGACCTCAACGGTTTCCTTTTGGATCAGCGGAATCATCGCATAACCGCCGCCGAATGTGAAGCCGCCGATCTTCATGAAGGTCAGAAACAGCTGCCAGATGCGGGATGCGCGTGTATCTTTATGACTCATAGTGAAAAGTATTCTCCTCTCGGAACGGTTTACTTGACTTCCTCAAACCAGAACTCACGTGCAGTGCCGATCCAGCCAAGCTGATTGAAGAAGTTCAGACCCACATTCATCAGGCGTGCACCGGATGCCGTCAGATTCAGTTCTGCACAGAAATACGTCTTTTCGGGATCAAGACCCTGCATACGGATCCAGAAGCTCTGATTGAATGTGCGCTGGAAAGTAGCCGCTGTCAGCAGTGCCTTGGACTTGTCACGGGAAACAAAGCTCCAGACCGCGCGGTCCGCATGACCATCATACGGAGAGATCAGACGGTAGAGATCACCGTAGTGGATGGTATCGTAATACTTATGATAATTCACAACCTGCTGCTTGACAAGTGCCTTTTCTTCTTCGGTGAAGGTTCTCGGATCCATTTCGTAGCCGAACGTACCCGCCATAGCAACACAACCGCGCATATTGTAATCACAGATGGCATCCTTATGCGAAACATGCGCACCCATAGACGATGCGGGATAGCACAGGGACGTACCGTACTGGATACGGCAGCGATCGATCGGGTAAGTGTTATCAGAGGTCCATACCTGCGGGGAGTAAGCAAGCCAGCCTGCGTCAAAACGTCCGCCGCCGCCGGAGCAGGATTCAAGGAGCAGATGCGGATATTTCTTTGTGAACTTTTCAAGGAACTCATACAGACCGAGCATATAGCGGTGGAAGAATTCAAGACCGTGTTCCGCATCGAGCAGAGCAGAACCCGCTTCCGTGATATTGCGGTTGAAGTCCCATTTGACATAGTCGATGTCGTAGTTATCAAGAACAGACGACATCTGCTCAAAAATGTTGTCGCGGACATCCTGACGAGAGAAGTCGATGACGTACTGCTGTCTGCCTTCTGTTGCAGGTCTGCCGGGAACGTGGATGTGCCAGTCGGGATGTGCGCGGAACAGATCGGAATCGGGGCTGATCATTTCCGGCTCATACCAGATACCGAATTTCAGACCCATTTCGTGAACGGTATCGGTCAGGCGCTTCAGATCGAGCTTGGATTCGTAGATGTACCAGTCGCCGAGGGAGTCGTAGTCATCGTCACGGTGACCGAACCAGCCGTCGTCCATAACGAGCATGTCAATACCGATGTCCTTGGCACGTTCCGCGAACGCAATCAGCTTATCGGTATCAAAATCAAAATATGCAGCTTCCCACGAATTGATGAGCAGCGGACGCTTGGTATATGCCCACTGCGCGGGAATCAGATGGTCGAGGTACAGACGGTGGAACGTACGGGACATCTCACCAAGACCGTTTGCGGAGTAGACAAGGACACATTCGGGCGTCTGGAAAGCAGCACCGGGCTTAACCTCCCACAGGAAATCATGGTCGTTGATGCCCGCCATCAGTCTGGTCGTGCAACCTGCATCGACTTCCGCGGAAATGGTGAAGTTACCGGAATAGACAAGATTGACTGCGTAAACTTCGCCGTTCTGCTCGTCAGTGCCGTTGGTCGCCAGTGCTGCAAAGGGATTGTGGAAGTGACCGGAAGCACCGCGCTTGGAGCCGATCATCTGCGTGCCGTGTTCAAGCTTGGTCATGGAGAGCGCTCTTTCCTGGCAGTGCTGACCCCAGAGGTGAATCCACTGGTAATCCATCGACGGGAGATCCAGGCACAGGGAAGCGGCAGCATCAACCTTGAATGTCTTGTCGCCCGCATTTTCGATCTTGACAGAACGGACGATGGCATCGAGATTCTTGAATACGGTGTAATACAGGGTGACACGTGCACGGGTGTACGGATCAAGTGCAATCAGTTCCAGTGTCTCGGCAGATGTTTCGTCGGCGTACAGAGAGGGAAGTCCTTCGATACGCGGTTTGCCTGCGTAGATTTTATGGCTTTCGTAGCGGATATCGGTGACCGTATTGCCGTCCTCATTGAGAATGGAAAGGGCAGAGTTGCGGAAATCACCGGCACCGTTCGTCGGGTATTCCATCGGTGCGTTGCCGGGATAGAAGCAGGGATAACCGGCACGGCGGACTTCGACATTATAGGGGATAAAGGATGCCTGCGGTCCGCGGTAGTACATGTTGGAGAAATCTTCTCCGGTGGGAATCTTTGCACCGTAGTAGTAGTGCAGGATATAACCGCCCTCGAAAATACCGATGACGTAACTTGCGGACTTGGAATCCAGCTGGAAGACTTTGGTTTGTTCGTTGTAAGAAATCATAATGTTACCTCATTGCTGTACGGGCGATCTGAGAATCGCCCACATCAGCCATTTTGTGTCAATGATATTATTCGCCTGCGACAGACATACCGGGAACGAGAACGTCGGGAGAACCGATCTGGGAGAATCCGGGAGACTTCATTTCCAGAACATTGTCGATTGAAGAGATCTGCTTGAGCAGTTCAAAGAAGTTGCCCGCTACGGTAAAGGACTTGATCGGAGCACCGATCTTGCCGTTTTCAATCAGGAAACCTGCGGATTCGATGGAAAAGTCACCGGTAACCGCATTGGCACCTGCGTGGAAGCCTTTCATTTCGGTGACATAAATACCGTTGTCTGCCGCTGCAAACAGTTCGTCTCTTGTCATCTGTCCGGGATTGATATAGAAGGAGTATGCGCGCGTACCGATCGATGCGGCACTGCGGGACGCGTTGCCTGTTGTTTCAACGCCGTCCTTTTCAGCGGATGTCAGATTATAAAGGAGCGTCTTGAGAACACCGTTTTCAATGACATTCTTTTCTTTCGTCGGAACACCTTCGCCGTCAAACGCGATCTTCATCGGGTTGGATGCAAAGAACGGGGTATCGGTGATGGTGATACAGTCAGCTGCAATGACTTCACCGGTCTTGCCCTTGAGCAGAGACAGACCCTTCTGTGCGTTTTCTGCATAGAACGCGGAGAGGAATGTCGACAGAATCGCCTTCATCTGCTTGTGGTCAAAGATGATGTTGTACTTGCCCGTTGCAACCTTTCCGGCACCGAACTTCGCGTTGGCACCTGCAATGACCTTGTCGGCGATTTCCTTCAGTTCATCTGCATTGTCGCCGTACTTGTTGTACAGCATTTCAAAATCGTACTGCTTTTCCTCGCCGTTGTCAAGAACCGCCTGCAGATATTCACCGCAGTTGCCGACAGTCGTACCGAGGTCAAGACCGTAGGAGTTGAACAGACGGATGGTGGACTGACCGGCAAAGGCACCGCATTCGGTACCGTCTGCGATACGGTCATCTGCCGCATACAGGATATCGCGGCACTTCATTGCTTCCTCACGGATTGTGGCAGCGGTCGGCATCATGAAATCGATCGGATCGACCTTCTGATAGTCCTCGGGCTTTGCACCGCCGAAGATGATTGCACGGTCTTCCTTTTCAATGCAGGCAGCGTTGACAGCCGCACGGGAAACGAGTGCGTCCATTTCATCTTCTTCCATACGCTCGGTAGAAGCATAGCCAATCTTACCGTCGACAATACAACGGTACAGAAGCATACCACCGACAGAGGAAGAAAATGCGCTGATTTCGTCACGGTACGTTTCCGCCGAGATGGATGCATCCTCGGAGTAGTAAAGCTCGTATTCGGAAATACCGCGCTTCTCGGAGGATTCTTTTACAATATTCTTTAAGATATCAAACTTGCTCATCGTTTATCGACCTCCAACAGTGATTTCGCTGACACGGATTAAGGGCTGACCAACATCGGTGGGAATCGAGCCGGATGCGGAACCGCACATACCCTGACCGGTTTCCATATCGGTACCGACCATGTCGATGTTCTGCAGAATTTCGGAGCCGGTACCGATCAGAGATGCACCGCGTACCGCTTCACAGATCTTGCCGTTCTTGATAAGATAACCTTCGCTGACCGCAAAGTTGAATGCACCGGTGACAGGGTTGACCGAGCCGCCGCCCATCTTCTTTGCGTACAGACCGTTTTCGATGGATGCGATGATATCCTCATTCTTATCATTGCCTGCCGCAATATAGGTGTTGGACATACGGGAGGTGGGATCATATTCATAGCTCTGACGGCGGGACGAACCATTTGCTTCCATGCCCATGCGGCGTCCGTTGAGCTTATCGATCATATAAGACTTGAGAATACCGTTCTCAATGAGAATCTTCTTCTGAGAAGGATTGCCCTCGTCGTCGATATTGAAGGAACCCCATGCGTTCGGAATCGTACCGTCATCGATCGCGGTAACCTTTTCGTTTGCGATCTTCTGACCGAGCTTGCCTGCCA
>JAFYTT010000364.1 GCA_017558715.1 Clostridia bacterium
GAAAATCTAAGACACGCCAGAACCGAGCGCGGTCTTTCACAAGAACAGCTTGCAAAACTGATCGGTGTTAAATCGGGTTCGGTTATATACAACTGGGAAAGCTGCACATCAAGACCCGATATTGACAAGATTTTCAAAATCTGCGAAGTGCTTCAAATCTCCGCGAACTATCTGTTCAATACATCCGATGACTATCCTTCCACCGAAGAAATGAGTGTCATCAAAAAATACCGTACCCTTGACACCTTCGGTCGGGATGCGGTAGATTCTATTATTAAAATCGAATATGATCGTGTTATGGCTGCAACACCTAAAAAGAAGAAAACACGCATGTTGAAGATCAACTTTTACAGTGATCCCGCATCTGCCGGTACCGGTAATTTCCTCGACGAAACCGTTCCGGATGAGATCTGGGTCAAGGAGACAGAGGAAGCGGAACGCGCTGACTATGTCATCGGTGTCAGCGGTGACAGTATGGAACCTACCTTTGAACATGGCAGCCGTGTGTTTGTCGAACACACCGAAGACATTCACATCGGTGAGATCGGTATTTTCTCGGTTAACGGTGAAGTATACATCAAAGAACTTGGTGACAACTGCTTAATCTCTCACAATGAGAAGTATAAACCAATCAAGCTCGGTGCTGCGGACAGTGTTTATTGCTGCGGTCGTGTCGTTGGCATTGTTGAAGAAAAAACTTGAAATATAGTGGTATGCGAACCGTGTGACAATGATCATGCTGCGCAAAAATCACAATGACGGGGGAACAATAGAAAGATACCATGGAAGATAAACTTTGTTTTGAAAGTCATCTCGCAAAAAAAGAATTACAGAAAAATTTTGATGGAAAAGACTTCTTCACAGAAGTGATGATCGGACTTGAAGAAGCATTGGATTTCTGCAAAGGCAATGTCCGTTCTTCCGTTGTGGTTCACAAAAGGACAGAGCAAATGAGCAGAAAGCAAAAAAATTAAGTCCGTATTATTTGTCAACTCTGATTCTCACACAAAAATTCATAAGTATACCCCCAAACTCCATCGGATCCTTTTAGATATGATCCATTCGGAAAATTACAGGAGAATGGCTCTCTGAAAAATCAGAGAGCCATTCCTTTATATGATTCATATTTGTTAATTCTTATCGTGCACAAAAGATAACATGCCGTATTTATCCGAGATCACTCATTTTCTGATAGGTCTCGTTGATCTTTTCAATGGCTTTTTCAGCACTCTTGCGATTCTGTTCGAGGAAAGAACTGAGCGTTCCGGATGTGGTACGGCTGAACAGGCGGATCATACCGGCAATACCGCTGTCCTGTGAGTTATAAGCATAACCTGCATCGATAATCATGGTATCACGGATGATCTCATATGTCTTCGCATCCTCCGGCGCATCGGCAAACTTGGTCTGTAGCGCAGTTTCAAAGCTGACAGGCAGAACTTCATAATAGCATTTCTGCGCCTTTGCTTCCAGAATCGTTGCGATCGTGTCAACTTCATTGACCGCCGTTGCGGGAATTGCCCAGTACAGGTCCAGCGTACTCGTAATATAGTCCTGCTGGGATTCATCGAGCTTCGGGAACGGAAGCGCACCGACGCGAATGTTCTTATCTCTCAGCATGGTCGGGATCTTATCGATCTGCGTCAAATTGAACAGACCCTGTTCATTTGCAAAATACTCCGTACCGTAATGATTGTCAGGTGTTTCTGCGCCGTATTCCATCAGCCGCTCAACCTGTTCCGACATTTTCTGCAAACGTGCTGCGTCAACATTCAGCTTCAGATATCCATCCTCATCCTGCTCCAGCACCGTACCGTCCAGACAGAACTGAACGCACGCCAGACCGAGCGTGTTGGTCAAAAAGCCCGTGCGGTCTTCTCCGAGCACGATTTTACCGTCACCGTTCAGGTCGGCGTTGGCATTCTGCACCATCGAGATCATATCCTCTAAATACCAATTTCCCGCAAATATTTCCTCATACGGAATATCGATATCCAGATTTTCTGCCAAATCCTTGTTGTAGCAAAGCACCATCGACTGATAGATCGGGCTGTAGGTTACATAGCTGGATGCAAAATACATTCTGTTGTCAACCGTAAAGGTTTCTTTTGTCTTTGTCCACCACGGCGCATCAAAATCGAACACATCGCAGCTGCGGAGATCCACAAAACAGTTCTTGAGCGCATTGGAAACCGTCTGACAGTCGTGGTTGAAGGAAAGATCGTAGACATTGTCACCGGCCAGCACAGCAGTACGAACGGCTTCCGTAACAGTCTGAAACGCATCGGACATAACGTTTGTTATTTTGCAGTTGTACGTTTCCTTGACCGCAAGGTCGGCATAATACAGCGCATCGTTGATGACATCACCGGTGAGACTGTCTGCCGTGGTATATTTTGTATACGGATCCCAGCTTGCAATGCGAAGCTCATATCCGTTCAGATCGATCGGTTCCGGGCAGGGATACCGTACTTCTTCCGTTTCCTGCGGTGCCTGTGTCTCAGTCCCGATATCCGTTGTCACATCCGTGTTCGTATCCGCATTGTCTGCACAAGCGGCAAGTCCTGCGACGGTAAGCAATGCCAGAAGCAGCGTGCTCATTTTCATAACTGTAGCTTTCATAGTAACCTCCGTTAATCAATTTTCATTTTCAGAACAGCAATACTGTGCGCAGGCAGAACGACCTTGGCACATGCATCCTCCACGGATACTGCAAGAGATTCTTTTCGGAAGGTCGATGTCGGAACAACATCCTCGGAGGTATAGACCTCAGCCGAGAGCAGCGCACGGCTGTTGTTCAAGGTAAAATGTTTTTCCTGTCCGTAGGAGCGGTTGATCAGCGTACAGGTCAGAATGCCGTCTTTATGTGTTGCTACCACATCCTGACAAAGTGCGCTGACCATGCCGCCCGCATGCTGACTCATCAGAGAGATCGCCTTACCCGCCGGTGCCAGAACGGCTTTTTCGGGATAGACCATGATCGAGCCTTCGTTCACGGATTCAAAGTGGCACGCCATGCCAACGCCGTACTCATCGGCATTCAAAAACAGCATATTCAGAAATGATGCCGCAAAGATACCCTCACTGACACTTCCCGGTCGATACCATGCATACCATGCGTTCCATTC
>JAFYTT010000365.1 GCA_017558715.1 Clostridia bacterium
CATTCAAACTGCTCCGACAGATAAATCGATGTGCGGGAATCCGCGATTTTCAGCGATTCCTCGATGCTGCGGTCTGGATTGGAGCGCAGCTCTTCATAGAAGATCGATTCTGGCGTGCGGGTATGGACAATGCGGCTTGTGACGGAATCGAGCATCTCACAGAACGCATCCGCCCACTCCCGTGTGATCTTCAGCTTGACACCGGGCATCGTTTCGGCCTCCTCGTCGGTGAAGACGTTCAACATACGGTCCTGCTGAACGATCGTCATACCGTCATAAGCGGCAAGCTGACGTTCAATATCGCTGCGGTAATAGACCGCCGCATAATCGGGCAGATAATCACCGTTGATGGTAATATGATAATCCAGTGTTGCTTTGAGCAGCTTGATACATTCCGCCTTGTGCTCCGATGCATTTGTGACAGCAAAGAATGTGCCGTCGGAATGGTAGACACAGTGTTCGCCGCGGTTGTTGGGATAACCGATGGCGGTGATATCATCGGGGGTTTCAGCGCCGAGATTCTTCATTTCCGTCACAAAATCATAAAGCGACTGCGGCAATAATGATTTATGGAACAAAACCGTACCCTCGCGGAAGAGCGTGCGCGCGTCGATATTCTCAACGCCCGTATAGGCAAATCCGTTGCCGAGCGCTTTGGAACGTGCGATCCGATCGGCGAGTGTTTTGTCATCAAAGGAGCAATAGGGACGGATCATCGCAGAGCCGATATCGTAATGCTCGGAGATCGTGCCGTCAATTGGGAATAAAGAATCACTGTAGTAGAGCACAGCATGGTCGGGGCTTTCGGCAAGATGCTTCTCTGCCAGCGCAAGATATGCATCGGGTGTCAGCGGTGCATCGGCGGTGTCGGTATGCGCGAAGACGGTGTGAGGATTGGCGTTCAGCGGGAACAGACGCTGTTCCATGTGGAATTTGCCCTGTATCTGATACGGCTTTGTGACGTAGCCGAGCAGATCGTCATAGTGAAAATCGGGGTCTGCCTGCAAAAGCGGCGTCAGATCGCAGAGCAGATCGGAGTGCTCATACGTATTGACGATTGTGCCGTCGACCGGACTGTCTTCCATCAGTATGATATCGGGGATAGCCCCGGCGGCAAGGTCGGTATCAAAGGCGAGCTTGCGGCGATCGGCGGGGTAAACGGTATAGTCGCGGATGACAAAACGGTGCGTCTCGGAGGAACGGTTGAAGTCGATGATTGCATCGGCTGACAGGTCACCGTAGTCGCCTAATTTTGCGATGACGATATCCTCTCTTTGCGGAATTTCATCGGCGGGAATCATGCGCAAGACCGAAATGGTACCGGGAGACCTGGAATCTTTGACGCTGTTGTCGGCGACAACGACGGTTGTGTCGTCAAGGATTGCGATTTTGGTGTAGTATTGGCTGCAGATCATGTTCGATGCGAGCCAGTCGAGGAACAGGGTGGCTTCCGTTTGGTAGCCGCCGTCCTCGCCCTCGGTCTTTGTCATGGAAATTGCGTAGATGCCGCGGCTGTTGTAGGCAAACAGTCCTGCGTCACTGCCCACGAAGATCGGCTGTGCGCCTGCCATCGTGGTTGGGAGGATTTCGCCGGGCATTGCCACGGTGTCGGACAGCGTTCCTGCCGTCAGATCGACGCGGCGGAGGGAGCCCGAGCCGTCCTGTCTGCGTGTCATGTAAAAGAGTTCTCCTGCGGTTTCCAGCAGTGCCGTCGGGTTATTGGCATCGCGGATGGTAAACGCTTCTGTGCCGTCGGGACGGAACGCGCAAAGTCCTTCCGTTGTGAGGATGACATACAGGGTGTTCTCTCCGTGGGAAACGGCGCGGACATCGAGCACGGTGAACACCTCACCCGACAGATTGCCGACATCGCGCGACAGATCGTAGCCGAGCGCATCGGCGGGATGAACGGTGAGGTGCGCGGTATCGTCCTGCGATACGGTGACGGTCAGATACGTTTCCGCGGGATCAAGCATGACGGCGACAGCGGCGGTCGTTCCGTCGGACAGCGGATAGCTCTTGGTTCTGCCGGTACTTTGGGTTTGGGTGTCAGCAAACGCGGAAAAGGCAAGTGTTTCGCCGTTCCACGTATAGTGAGCAGGTGCGGTTTCATACATGGGAGCACCGTATTCGTTTTCGCCTGTCTGATGGCGCAGAATCGCGGTCAGCGTGCCGTCCCGATACGAAATATTCGGCGTCATTTCCAGTCCCCATCCGTCGGGATAGGCAACCGTTTCTGCGCGGAAAACCGTGGAGCGGTTACCGTCTGCGGGAATTTCGGGGTCTTTTTGGCAGGAGACGGCGAGGAGGAGTATGCATATCAGGAGGAATGTGAAAATGATACGTTTCATGGGTGGCTCCTTTCTCTGTGACAGATGTCGGGGTTCTTGATTGTATTATAACATAATCCTCTAATGTTGTCAATAGGTGTTCTACAAAAAGAAAAGGATATCCGGTGGGATATCCTTGGGTGTCAATATGTGTCTTTGGTTTTCTCCCCTACAAAGTCGCAACATATAAGCGGTAAAGGTGCAATTATTCTTTCTCCCACAAATCGGGCTTATTGAAGTACAGCGGCTTCCAGTCTCTTTGCGGGTCACACGCAACGCGGACAAAATTCAGCGCGTTTTCGTGGTAACCGTGCAGGGTGACGTTGTCCATGTACGCAAAGCCGTCGTCCGCATCACCGCGGGAAAAACCGATGTGATAATTGCCGTCGCGCGGGACGGAAAATTCCATAGCTTCTGCAGTCCATGCAGTGTGCGAGAAGTCCTGGGTGCAGATGATCTCACCGCTGACCGCATCACGTACGAACATACGGCAGGCGTTATCGGCGGTTTTGACCTTTGCCCAGAAGCAGTAGGGTCTGCTCGCGTACAGGTATAGCCCCTGATACAGCGCACAGTCGCCGTTCTCAAAGTGCGTGAGCGCACCGTGATGCCAGCCGAGATCGGTTTCTTCTTCGCCGAAGCGCTGACGGTCATAGGACAGAACGGAAACGGAATCGGGATTGCTGTTCTTTTCCCACGACCAGAAGACAAGTCCGTCCTCAAAGCCGCCGTTCTGCACGGTGCGGGAGGAGGGAAATCCTGTCATATCACAGACGGCAGTTTCAAAGAAGTTCGGTTCAACCGCGTCGATGATGTTGTTTTCAAAGCGCAGACCGGTGACGGGCGGATTGCCTTTTCTTGTGGTATACGGATTGTAGTTCCAGTTGCCGAGCGTTTCGATGTGGTTGTCGTGGACATACACATCACGCACCTCCACAAGCGACTGGTCGGGACAGTCAATGCCCCATAAAATCATGCCGAAGCCCTTGCAGTGATCGGTACACAGATCGTTGTGGTCGACCTCGATGTCGACGGACGGCTGGGGAATTTCGGACGACCACCATGTCGGACGGACAAGACCGCGGGGATCACGGTAGGAGGAGAAGATGTAGACGGCATCGTCGCCCGTTCGCATTGTGCATCCCGTGATGCGCATGTGCTGGGTGTTCATCAGGCAAATGCCGTCGCCGTTGCCGTGGGAAGGATTGTGGATGGTCAGATTCCGGATCAGACCGTGGTCGCAGTAGAACGGCATCATGGCATAGGAATGGTAATCGGTGATCTCAATGTCGGCAATTTCAAACCGATGGACACGGTAGAAGCCGATCGGGCAGATTTTGAGCAGCGCATCGACATCGGTATCAGGCATCATGCGGATCGTGCCGTGACCCGTGATGCGGATATCGTGGGTATGCTCGGGCGCATAGAGGAATGGAAGATTGAAATACCACGCGTGGCTCCACTTGATGTCGTGATAGAGATTGTGACCGGGAAGCGGCGGGCAGGGTTCATACGTATACGGTGCACGGCTTGATACAGGCTTGACATAGTCATCGGGGTCGGAGGACTGGAACAGCTCTGCTCCGTCCTCGAAGGACAGATGCACGCCGTCGCGCAGAACGAGGTTGCCCGATTTGAAGACCTTGCCGCAGTCGAGGATGACGGTGCCGCCGCCGAGCATGGCTGCTGTATCGATTGCCGCCTGAATTGCCGCACGGTCGTTTGTTACGCCGTCACCCATTGCACCGAAGCGTTCTTCTGTGACACGCAGACGGTAGGTTTCCTGCAGTGCGCGGAACGTCTCGGGATCGGAATCATGATCCCAGCCGACGGCACCCTTGCCGTGAAGAACCGTTTCAAAATCGCCGTTGTCCGCCATGATCGGCAGATCGGGAATACGGAGTGTATCGGCAATCGCCTGCCAGCGGGCAATCATGTCGTTGCCGTCTTCGTCGATGTAATTGACCGGGCGGAAGCCTGCGCGGATGTAGGTCGCAAGTGCGGCTGTGCGGGCGTCACCTGTCAAAAGGAACAGCTTTTTCTTGCCCATGCCGACGAGCAGCTGCAGACAGTAGTCGGCAATGAACGAGCCGAGTCCCAGACCGCGGTATTCGTGGCGGACGGCGACCATATGAATATAGCCTCTGCCCGAGGACCACATATTCGGGACAACGGTGAAGGTGGCGATTTTCAGGTTTTTCGCGGTATCGACGATGAAATACGTATCGCGGTACGGATCGGGACCGTCAAGCACGACCAATTCCCCGTAGAACTTTTCCTTTCCGCAGCTTTCTGCGATCAGACCGTCGCGGCAGATCCACAGCCAATCGTCAATCTGCTGCTCATCCGTAAATCGGCAGAGGGAAAACCCGTCGGGCAGCGTCAGACCGCGCGGGCGGGGATTGTCATTGTACATTTTCAGACAGCTCATAATGCGATTCCTTTCTGATTTTTGTTGACAGGGAAAAATAACGTCGGGGATAGAGATCCTGCCGACGTTATTTTCTTGGATTTTTTATAAAATGCCTTTCTCCAGTGCCGATTCGATGAACTCGGCAAAGATGGAATTCGACCATGCAAACCATGCGCGGGTGAATTCTGCGGGATCGTTTGCGTCAAAGCCCTCGTGCATATAGCCGGTGTCGGCATCGGTGGAGACGAGCGTATCAACCAGTGCGCGGATTTCATCGGCATCGAGTGCGGTCAGACCCTGCATCGACAGGGCGATGTGCCAGATGTAGCCCTCGGGCGTGTGGGGAGAACCGACACCCTTGGCCGCCTTGCCTGCATAGTAGAACGGGTTGTCCTCGCTCAGAATGAACGCGCGGGTATTTAAGTAGATCGGATCATCGGGTGCGCAGAAGCCCAGATACGGTGCGGAGAGCAGGCTCGGGACATTCGCGTCGTCGGCTAAAATGTGGTTGCCGAAGCCGTCGGTTTCGCAGGCGTACATCTTGCCGTACTTGGGATGGATAACGATACCGTACATCTGGATACCGTGCTCGATTTCCTCGCAAAGCGTATCGATCTTGGCAAGGAGCTTTGCAATGCGCTTTTCGTCACCGCCTGCCATCGGGTATGCCGCAAAAATTTCATGCAGCTGACGCAGAGAAACGACGGCGAACATGTTGGAGGCGATCGGGTAGCCGAAGGTACAGCTGTCGTCGCTGGGACGGAAGCCCGACCAGGTCATGCCGGTATAGTTGACGGGATAGCCGCGTCCGTCGTTGTGGAGCGTATCGATCCAGCGGCAGTCGGGACGCTTAAAATAATAGGAAGATTCTGTCATGTGGTGCTGTTCGGTGATCCACAGATCGACGATTGTTTCGATGGATGCGACAAACGCCGTATCGAAGATGGAATCGTCGCCGCAAGCCTTCCAGTAAAGGTAAGCAAGGCGGATCGGGTAGCACAGGGAGTCGACCTCGTACTTGCGCTCCCAGACCCAGTCATTGCAGACGGGACGGTCGTCGACGTAATGGTGACCGACGGGTTCGAGATTGAAGGAGTTTGCATACGGGTCACAGCGGACGTAGAACATCTGACGGACGATCAGACCGCGAAGAATCGAGCGGATTTCGGGGTCATCCTTTGTCAGCGGCAGGTACTGGGTGACCTGTGCGGTGGAGTCGCGCAGCCACATTGCGGGAATGTCGCCCGTATAGAGGAAGGTCGAGCCGTCGGGCAGGACTTCTGCCGTGGTTTCGAGGGTGTTGGGATAGCAGTTGCGGTAGAGTTTTTCAAGCTTGGGATACTTTTTCAGCTTTGCCGCGGTTTCTTCGATGTGCGCGGTCACGGATGCGGGAATGTTCTTCATGGTGGGGATTCCTTTCATTGCATAATTTTTATCATTATATCATATTGCAGGGGAAAAAGCAAGAGGGAATGGGGAAATGAGAAATTAGAAATGAGAAATTAGAAATGAAGCGGTTACGGATGCGTCGTTGGAAAGGAATACTTATAATCACACAGGGGCAGGCATTCCCGCCTGTCCCTGCAAATACTATGGATGATGGATGGAAATACTTACAGCGCGTTGACCTCGTCCTGCGAAACGAGCTTGACGCCACTTTCGGAGAGGATCCCTGCAATCGCGTCTTCATCCATCTTGTCGGAGGACAGACGGACGATCAGTAGGGCATTGCCCGCGAGGTTATAGTTAAAGGAATACATATATTCAATGAAGATGCCGTTTGCCTCAATGACAGCAAGGACGGAATCCAGTCCTGCGGGTTTGTTGGGGACTGCGGCGCAGAGCACCTTGTTCTTTCTTGCCATGAAGCCTGCATTGATGAGCGCGGTGATGGCACCGTTGAAATCGGCTTCGCGGACGACGATGCGGGCGATACCGAAGTTGGCAGTGTCGGCAATGGACATGCCGAGCATATCGATGCCGGCATCTGCCAGGGTCTTTGTCAGGGTACGGAGCGTACCGTGGTCGTTTTCAAGGTAAACGGAAATCTGGGTGATGTACATAATCATTTCCTCCTTATATATCTTATCTATGATATCATTCGATGACGAACGGAAATTTCAATTCGTGAGGCCGCGCTTATCAATCGTGCGCTTTGCCTTGCCCTCGGAGCGCTGAATGGACTTGGGCGGAACGAGCTTGATCGATGCGGCGATACCGACGACACTCTTGATGCCTTCCTTGATCTCATCGCGGATGCGTTCGACATCGGCGACGGTATCGGAGAACATTTCCTCGGTCAGCTCAACCTGAACCTCGAGCGTATCGGTGGAGTTGACGCGGTCGACGATCAGCTGATAGTGCGGAGCGACACCGGCAACACGGAGCAGAACGGTTTCGATCTGGGACGGGAAGACGTTGACACCGCGGATGACGAGCATATCGTCGGTACGACCCATGATTCTGCCCATGCGGACGTGGGTTCTGCCGCAGGAGCACTTTTCTTCGGTCAGCGTGCAGAGGTCATGCGTGCGGTAACGGATCATCGGCATACCGGTCTTGGTGATTGTCGTGAAGACAAGCTCACCGCGCGCACCGTAGGGCAGGGGTTCGTCGGTTTCGGGGTCGAGGATTTCGGCGATGACGTGGTCTTCGTTGATGTGCATACCTGCCTTGGCGGGACACTCATACGCAACACCCGGACCTGCGATTTCGGTCAGACCGTAGATGTTGTACGCGTTGATGTCGAACAGCTCCTCGATCTTATTGCGCATTTCCTCGGTCCACGGTTCCGCACCGAAGCAGCCGGACTTGAGCTGGAATTCCTTCGGATCATAGCCCATTTCGCGGATCGATTCGCCGAGAAAGATCGCATAGGACGGTGTGCAGCAGAGCATCGTCGCACCGAGGTCGTGCATCATCATCAGCTGACGCTGCGTGTTGCCCGCGGACATCGGAACGGTCATTGCACCGATGCGGGTCGCACCCTGATGGGCACCAAGACCGCCTGTGAAGAGCCCATAGCCGTAGGTGACCTGAATGATATCGTCCTGACCGCCGCCTGCCGCTGTCAGAGAACGGGCGACCATTTCTGTCCAGACCTCAACGTCGTTTGCGGTATAGCCGGAGACGATCGGCTTACCCGTCGTGCCGGACGAGCCCTGAATACGGACGATGTCCTTTTTGTCAGCCGCGAGGAGACCGAAGGGGAATTCGTCGCGCAGGTCGGTCTTGTTGGTGAAGGGCAGCTTGGTGATGTCGGAGAGTGTCTTGATATCCTCGGGCTTGACACCGAGTGCATCCATGCGCTGACGGTACAGGGGAACGCGCTCGTAGCAAAGCTTGACGGTTTCCTGCAGGCGGGACAGCTGCAGCGCTTTCAGTTCGTCTCTGTCCATACATTCGATTTCGGGATTGTAAATTTTGTTTTCCGTGACTTTCATGATGATTCTTCTTCCTTTTTTGATTTTGACAAATAAAATTCCCCCGCAGACAACGGTGCGCATCCGTGACTGTGGGGGATTAGACTGCAGATTGGTTTGGATCAAACGTCCTGTGTGCATGCAAATCTGCACAGGTCGTGATCAGGGCAAAAGAGCAGACCGATCCCCGTGCATAAAGTAAAATCGCTCGTTATAGCTGACAAAACGTTCGTTGAATACGAGTGTTTGCTTCATGTCCGTTGACCGTCCTTTCTTTGAAGTTGTGTGTATTATAGCACGCTTCGCAGGGTTTGTCAAGGGGATTTTGAATAAAAATTTCGGTTTATTGAATTTTTTTGCAATCGGGAGAATCACTCGCCCAGTGCTTCAAACGCCTCATTGATGCGTTCGACATCGCGGAGTGCCACTTTTTCGCGGCGTTCATATCGGGATGTCATATCTTCGTCCTTCTGCATCCACATATACAGAACCTCGTCGCAGTATTTGCCGACCTGATAGAACCAGCCGAGGTCATAGACGTGCGAGGAGAGAATGAGATCGATCATTTCCTCCGATTCTTCGTCGCGGATGTACTTGCCGACCAGCGTCTTTTCATAGTACGCAGGGGTGACGGTATTGTACGATTCCGCCGCGAGTGCTTCGAGGATGATGCCGGTACGCTCTGCATCCTCCTGAATGGCGGGTGCGCACAGGAAGACCGAGTGCCAGGAACCGATCGTCGCGTAGTAGCGCTCCTGCTGCTCATCGAGCTTGGGCAGGGGCAGAATACCGAAGTCCGTCTTCATATCGCGGAAATACGTAACAAGGTCGAGCAGCTGGAAGAAGAACAGCGACTGATCGTTGGAGAACATATTGACGGGATCGGTGATATCGTAGCTGACGCGCTGGTATGCATATGCCTGTGTGTTATCGTAATACGCATCGCGGTACTGCTCAAACATCGACAGAAGACGGTCGTTGTAGAAGGTCAGCTCGAGCTTGCCGTTCTCCATGACTGTTGCACATTTGACACCGGCGGCGTTGATGATACCCATCATGGTGTCGTCCCAGACGATGGCGGCATAACGGTCGTTTAAGTCGTATTTGCTGTCACCGTTGAGATCGGCGGCGATGCCTTTGCCCATTTCGACCATTTTGGAGATGGTCCATTTGCCGTCACGCACGAGGGCATACGGATCGGGAAGATCATAATCCTGCACGATCTTTTTGTTGAACAGAATCGCGCCGGTCGCATCGTTATCGGCGGTGGAAATATCACCTGTCGTGTAATAGAGCTTGCCGTTAATGGTCAGATCTTCGTTGACACGCTGATCCCACCAGCGCTGTGTCAGATCGACATACGGCATATCGCAGAGGTCATAGAGCATGCCGGAATATGCCAGGGTAGCACAGTCATAGCCGGCAATCATACCCGCATCGTATGCGGTATCGCCTGCCATGACGCATTTTTCGATGGTGAGAAAGCCTGTACCGGCACCCTTGGTCTGTCCGTACTGTTCTTCTGTCTCAATTTTGATGCCGAAGCGTTCTTCTACGGCAAGATTGCGGCGGAAGCGGGCATCGTTGAGCACGTCACCGGTTTCCTCCGGCGCGTGGAAGTCGTTTTTCTGCCAGTTGTTTTCGGTGTTGCCTGTAATCAGGAAGGTAAAGGTATGACCTGTGAAATCGGCATCTGCCGGAACCTGGGCGACGGCGAGATCGACGGATTCGGTTTCCGTGACGGGCGCGGTGTCTATGGTCACAGAGGAGGTTGTTTCTGCGGTGGTGTCAGCGCTGTCGGCACATGCCGTGAGGAGCAGTGCGGCAGCAATCAGAAGGATGATACGAGGGTGTTGCATATTGGTTCTCCTGAAAAATTGCGGTTATTTGCCAATGATGGCTTCGTCATAGACAAAGCGGATTGCCTTGGAAATCCACTCGGAAACCTCATGCGGTTCTGAAAACGGTCTGTCATCGGTGACATGGGTACCGAGGCACAGTCCGTGACCGCCGTGCAGGTAAATGTGCATTTCCACAGGCTTGCCGATCGTTGCGAGTGCCGTCGCAAAGTCGAGCGAATTGCGGATCGGAACACCGGTATCCTCGGAGGTATGCCAGATGAAGGTCGGCGGCGTTTGAGCATCGACCTGTTCATCGGTCGCAAGCAGAGTGCGCAGTGCTTCGTTGTCGATTTCATCACCGAG
>JAFYTT010000366.1 GCA_017558715.1 Clostridia bacterium
AGAATCTCCTGATTGCGGCGTATGAAAAGCCGATTTCGGTCACCGATCTTGCCAAAGCGGTCGGTGTTGCGGCGGCGTATGTCGAGCCTGTCGTTGAAAAACTCGTGCGCGAGGAATTGATGCGGCGCATGGGTGACGGGCGTGTTTACACCGATTTTATCATTTATACCATGCGCGACCACTACATCAGCAATCCTGACAAGGAGCGGTTCTGTGATGACAATATGGAGCGGTATCTGCCGCCGATGCAAAAGGCAATCGAGCTTTTCAGACAAACCGATTATTACTCGGAGCGTCTGGAACGGTTTATGCTGATCGATATCACGATCTCCGCGGTCTGGAATGCGGGAGAGCCGCACCGAAAACCGCAGATTTTCCCTGAACGACCCAACGGCGGGCGCTGGATTGCGTTCGGTACGGTGTCTGATCTCACGCAGGAGGAGGAGATACCGTCAGCCTACCGTTCCAGGGAGAACTGGGGCATGGGCGGCATTCGTCGGACACAGATTGACCGCTATGCAGGCGGACTTGATCTTGCGATGTTCACCTACGATACCGCGCTGAATCCCAACGGATTTGGTAAGCTGTATTCGCTTGGCTGTCATACGTTTATGGAGGATGAAGAAGCGATTTTGCAGCTGGCGTATCTGCTCGAAAAGGGCATCGATCCCGCCGAAGTCGGTTATCCGCCAAAGCTGCTTGCCGGAATTCCCGGTCTTTGCGAGGAAGGATTTCTCAAAATGGTCGACGGCAAACCCGCACTCAATGTGCCGCGTCTGACCCATGCGCAGGCGGAGGACTTCTTTGCGCGCATCTGCCGTCCGACGATGAAGGAGATTGCCGATGCGCTGACCGAGCCGCTGGGAGACTATCTGCGCACGCACCGTGTGAAGATTCCCGCGCATCTTGACAGCGTACCCGAGCAGAAGCTGACGATGCCGCACGAGCCGCCCGCCATGGGATTTGTGTTCGGTGCCATCCGCGCGGGTCTGCACAAACGCGACCTTGGAAACTGCCCCGAAACGGTACTGATTTTTGATTGATCGGAATAGAATGAACCGCTCTGTGTCCGAGGAGGATGCGGGGCGGTTTTGTGGTTGGATGGTTGTGGTGCGCACTCGCGTCTTAGCCTTCCCTGGTGAGGGAAGGTGTCAAATTCCCATAGGGAATTTGACGGATGAGTCGTTCCCTTGTTACGTTTTGGATTAGATGATCCTTTGAATTACAATCTAATGGAGGATTCTTCTCGTTACCTTACGCTGTACAGCATTACAGCCACCTCGACGACTCATCCGTCTTTCGGCAAAATTGCAGGGGCAATTTCACCGAAATCCACCTTCCCTCACCAGGGAAGGCTTGGATGCGCGATCTTCCTTCAACTTGTCTGTTCACCATAATATTATTCGAATCCGCCCAAAAACAACACAAAATAAAAAACTTTGAAAAATCTTAAAAAAGGTATTGACAATCACGTGACCGTGTGCTATAATATACTCACATCATAAGAGAGCGATTTCAAATCACTTGAACCGATGAATCGTTTTCTTATGAAGAGAAGGGTACGAACCCAAACATAGAAAGGAGCATATTATGCTGCAACAACTCATTTCCTCCATTGGTATCGGTGCACTGATCGGCATTGCCGCTGTCGCACTCGTCGTCATCCTCTTTGTCATCGGCTACCTCAAGGCGCCGCCGGATACCGCGTACATCATCTCGGGTCTCGGCAAGAAGCGCATCCTGATCGGTCGTGCAGGCTGGCGTGTCCCGTTCTTTGAACGTGTCGACAAGCTGTCTTTGAAGGTCATGCAGGTTGACGTCAAGACATCGGAAGCTGTTCCGACGAACGAATTCATCAACGTCACGGTTGACGGTGTTGCGAATATCAAGATTTCCTCCGACCCCGAAATGCTCAAGCGCGCGGCGGAAGCACTGCTCGGTATGACCAAGCAGGAGCTCGTTACGCTGTGTACGCAGGTCATGGAAGGCAACATGCGTGAAATCGTCGGTTCTGTGGGACTCAAGGACATGGTGCAGGACAGACAGGGCGTTGCGAAGAAGATCACCGAGAACGTCGTTCCCGATATGGAAAAGCTCGGTATCGAGGTCGTCAACTTCAACATTCAGAACTTCCGTGATGCCGCAGGCACCATTGAAAACATGGGTATTGACAACGTTGAGCAGATCCGCAAGAACGCGCAGATTGCAAAGGCGAACGCACAGCGCGATATCGCGATTGCAACGGCGAACGCAGAGCAGGAATCCAACGCGGTCAAGGTGGAAGCCGAAAAGAAGATCGCCGAGCAGAATGCCGCTCTGACGATCCAGCAGGCGGAAATGCAGACACGTGCCGACACCAAGCGCGCAGAAGCAGACGCGGCATATTCCATTCAGGAAGAAAGCCAGAGAAAGACGATCGAAGTCACGAAGGTCAACGCCGACATCGCCCGCCGCGAAAAGGAAGCAGAGCTTGCCGAAAAGGAAATCGCCCTCAAGGAACGTAAGCTCGATGCGGAAGTCCGCAAGCAGGCAGACGCGATGAAGTACAAGGCAGAGAAGGAAGCGGAAGCAGACCTCATTCGCCGTCAGCGTGAAGCGGAAGCAGAAGCATACGAAAAGATCAAGGCAGCGGAAGCCATGAAGGCAGAAGCGGAAGCAAGACGTTATGCGGCTGAGCAGGAAGCTGCCGGTATCCGCGCAAAGGGTCTTGCGGAAGCAGAAGCGATTGAGAAGAAGGCAGAAGCACAGAAGAAGATGGGCGAAGCGTCCGTCCTCGAAATGTACCTCGCAGCCCTGCCTGAGGTCGTCAAGAACGCCGCAATGCCGCTCGCACAGACCGACCGTATCGTCATGTACGGCGACGGCAACTCCACCAAGATGGTCGGCGACGTCATGAAGACCACCTCCCAGATCATGGAAGGCGTCAAGGAAGCGACCGGTATCGATCTCACCGCACTCATCACCGGTGTGGTTGCAGGCAAGTCCGCCGCAAACACCATTGTTGAGGAAGTCAAGGTTGACGATGTCCGTGCCGACGCGCAGACCGAGGTTGAATCGCTGTAATTGGTTTCTGTAACACAACTGCTGTAAAAAAGGCATAAAGGAACGCCGGGTGTTCCCCTAAACTGGAGAACATCCGGTGCGTCTTTTGTAATGAGAAATTAGAAATGAGAAATTAGAAATTTTTGATGGGTGAAGAAGATGCTCTTAAATATGTGTAGGGACAGGCGTCCCCGACTGTCCCTATGTTATCTGTAAACCGGGACAGTCGAGGACGCCTGTCCCTACATATCGGTTGAGAGAT
>JAFYTT010000367.1 GCA_017558715.1 Clostridia bacterium
ATGCTGATGACATCCCTTCACGAAATTCTGCCCGAAGCGCAGTTTTTTGCAGAAGAGAAGGAAAACGATCCGTCCATTCTGAAGGAAGGCTACACCTTCATCATTGACCCGATCGACGGCACGACCAATTTCATTCACAACTACGGATTGTCTGCCATTTCCGTCGGTCTTCTGTTTTGCGGAACTCCCGTATTCGGTCTGATTTACGACCCGTACCGCGAGGAGCTGTTTGAAGCACGCCGCGGACTGGGTGCCTTCTGCAACGGACGTCAGATTCATGTTTCCGACAGAGTAGCGGACAAGGGTGTTTATGCGGTCGGTACAGCACCGTATTACCGCGAGACACTCGGCGACGCAACCTTCGCCATGATGCGTTCTCTGTTTGAAGCAGGTGTCGATATCCGCCGTCTCGGTTCTGCCGCACTGGATCTTGCCGCTGTGGCATGCGGACGCGCGGACGGTTATGTGGAACTGCTGATCTCCCCGTGGGACTATGCCGCAGGTGCACTGCTTGTCGAGGAGGCAGGCGGCATTGTTACCGACCCTGCCGGCAATCCGATGCAGTATGCAACCCCCTCCGGCATCTGTGCTGGCACGAAAAATACCCACGTACTGTTATTGGATGCGGCAAAACCCGCAATCGGTTGATTCATCGGACTTTGGCTGCGTTTGTCAGCTTGTCAAATACATTTTTTCAGGAGGAATTTCTCATGTTAGAATTCTTAACTTCCATCATGACGTCGCTTGGCGAGCTTGCGATGTCGGTCGGCATGAAGCTGATCTATGCGATCATTCTTCTGATCATCGGCTTCAAAATCTCCTCGGCTCTCTGCAAAAAGATCGAAAAAAGCAAGAGCCTGGCAAATGTCGACGAAAGCATTTCCAAATTCCTGCTCAGCATTCTCCGCTTTGCGCTGAATGCCGTCATTCTGATTTCCGCTGCACTGGTTCTCGGCGTTCCGTCCGCTTCGTTCATTGCAATCCTCGGTTCTGCCGGTCTTGCTGTCGGTATGGCACTGCAGGGTTCCCTTTCTAACCTCGCAGGCTCTATCATGCTCGTTATCTTCAAGCCGTTCAAGGTCGGTGACTACATCGAAGCGGCAGGTGTCGCCGGTACGGTTCAGGAAATCAATGTTTTCTACACCGTTCTGAACACCCCCGACAACAAGCGCATTACCCTTCCCAACGGCACCGTTTCCAACGGTACGATCGTTGACTACTCCACCAACGAAACCCGCCGTGTCGAGCTGCAGTTCGGTGCTGCTTACGGTACCGATGTCACCAAGATGAAGGAACTGATGCTGAAGATTGCCGAAAATCATCCGCTGGTTCTGGGCGATCCCGCTCCTGCAGCCCTGTTTACAGCACAGAATGAAAGCTCTCTTGATTTCAAGCTTCGTGTCTGGTGTAAGAGCGCCGATTATTGGACCGTCAATTTTGAAGTCTTTGAACAGGTTCATGAAGCAATGCTCGAAGCAGGCATTGAAATTCCGTTCCCGCAGATGGATGTTCACGTCAAAAACGACTGATTCCAAAAATAAAAAAGCGGCACTGCTCCAAGTCTTAAAGGCTTGCGGCAGTGCCGTTTTCCTATTCGGTTACGGTGCTGACACCGTATGTGTCTTGAGATAATCGACCCACATCGTCGCGTAGGTACCGCCGATATGGATGCCGTCCGAGGTTGCATCGGCAAACAGATTGCCCGTTTCGTCCCGCAGGATTTCTCCGACGTTGACAAACGCGGCATTCTTTTCCACACACATGTCAAGAATCTTCTGATTGAACGTCGCAACGGCGTAATTGTTGATACAGCTCTGGAAGTCTCTGGATTTGGCCCACTTCTCCTCATTGATGGGAAGAATGGACTGGACATAGATGATCGCATCGGGATTGATCTCACGGATGCGGTCGATGATTTGTCCGTAATAACCGATAAACGATGCAATGGAGCCCCATCCGAGTTCGTTGATGCCGAACATCAGATAGACCTTGGAAAACTCGACGGTCGCAAGCGCATCGGAGATTGTAAAGATCTTGCCGCTCTTCATCGGAACCAGTTCCTTTGTGAAGACCTGCGAAACATTCAGACCAATGCTTGCAAAATACCGGGCACCAAGCGGCACGGTTCTCTGCAGACCGACAATCAGCGAATTGCCGATAAAGACCGCATCGTCAAAATACTCATTTCCGACCGCCTCGCTCTCAGGGACTGCAGCAGAAAGATCATATGTCGGCAGCTCGGGATACGCAATCGGAGGTACATCGGGTTCGACCGGCTGCTGGGATGCCTGTTTCTGTGCTTCGATGGCAGCCCATGTATATTCCTCCATATCGGCAAACGGAACTGCGGCACACAAAAGCTCTGCACAGGCGGACGCGCCGTATACGGTAAAGAAATACATATTATCCGCATCCACAGCGATATTGACAAAGCTGGACGGATCGGGCGTACAGACCGTATCGAGAAACGCGCTGTCCGGGGTCAGACCGCAAGCACGGAAGGAATCCTCATATCCGGCACGCATCTTGGAAGCAAGCAGTTCGCTTGCCTGCATCATATCGTAACGGTCCAGCGGCGCATATACCGTATTCGTCTCGATATTGTATGACAGCACGATGACGGTCTTGGTAATCTGAAACGAAGCCGTATCGGACAGCTTCCGTGTGAAAACAGCGGAATAGACATTCTGCGCCTGATAAAGCGTATAATCGACCGTAACGACCGTCGTTCCGCCCTCCCTTGCCGTTTCGGGTACCTCGGAGGAGGTAATCAGCGACTCCACCGTCGTCTGACAGTAATCGTTGAAATGATCGGAATCGGTCTTCGGATATACGGCATAGATGCGGTAATCGTCGCTTACATAGCTGACCGCCTCAAAACTGTCGCCGTCATGAGAGGACGGATGGTATACCGTATCGGATTTCGCGTCAAAATACGGCGGAGGCAGTTCGATCAACGCCTCGGTTTCCGCTTCGGTTTCCGTTTCTGTTTCAGACACCGCTTCGGTTTCTGTGACGATATCGGACTGCGGCGGATCATCCGACGGCGGCTGTGACGAGAGTCCTCGCAAAAGCAGAACAGCCCCGATCACGGCACAGATAAGCAATCCCGCGGACAGAATACAAAGGCGTTTATGCTCTCTGAAAAATGTGAGAATCTTGGTCAAGTTCTGCCTGCCTTTCTGTGGTACAGTCAGGCAAGCGCATCCGGCGATACCGGCGTTTTGTCAATGACAAAATGTACGGGCAGACCGTGCTCATAACGCATGGTGATCTCACCCTCGCACAGCGGCAGAATATAATCGATGCAGGCATCCGTCACATGATTGCCGGCTTCATTGATAAATTCATCCGGGACAACACGAACATGGTTTGCCGCGGTCTTGATATCGATTTCCGCGATATCAACAGCATACGGCTCGTCCGATACACGGGCAAACGCCATCATTTTTGCGGTCTTGCCTTCCAGCGCACATGTGACTGCCGCCTGTCCGACACGCATCGATTCCGCGATATCGGTGGCAGATGCCAGATGCGACGCACAGCGCTGCATGATGTTCAGCTCGACCGAGCGCACCTTACAGCCAAACTGCTGCTTGACCGCCGCCTCCAGTGAGCGTCCCGTACCGGAAAGATAAGCATGACCGAAGATATCGACAGCGCCCGACTGACTGCCCTCGCCGACATAGTGACCGTCCGCATGACGGATACCCTCGGAAACGGCAATGACAACATTCGGATGACGCTTCAGCGCCGCTTCGACATCGGCAAAGAACCGCTGATAATCAAACGGACGCTCCGGCAGATAGATATAGTCGGGAGCGACACCGCAGTATTTCTTCGGAATTGCGGCAGCAGCCGTCAGCCATCCCGCGTCACGACCCATAATTTCCACGATGGTTACCGCGGGTACGGTATATACGGCACAGTCACGGATGATTTCCTGCATCGTTGCCGCGATATATTTTGCCGCAGAACCGTAACCGGGCGTGTGGTCGGTACCGCAGACATCATTATCGATGGTCTTGGGAACACCGATGACGGAGATATCGTAATCATGCATCTGCGCATAATACGACAGCTTTGCGACGGTATCCATCGAATCGTTGCCGCCGATGTAGAAGAAATAACGGATATTATATTTTCCGAGAATATCAAACAGCTTTTTATATGTCGGATCGTCCGGCGCATATGCAGGGAGCTTCTTGCGGCAGGAGCCGAGTGCAGCCGCCGGCGTATGTGCCAGCGCTTCCAGTGCCGCCTCATCCGCAAACTGTGCGTCGAGTGCCGTAATCCGTTCTTCAAGAATCCCTTCGATGCCGTTGACAGCACCAAAAACATGTGCAATCTGCGGAGCCTCAAGTGCGCCGCGAATGACACCGGCAAGTGTCGCGTTGATCGCCGCAGTCGGTCCGCCCGACTGACCGATGATCGCATTTCCCATCATCTGTTTCATCTATGCAAATCTCCGTAATTTTCATCAATTGTACAGACCAATCGAAATCTGTCGATGATCCGTCTATAACAGTATACCACATAAGCGAGGTTCTTGCAAGAATCCAGCGATACTTTTTCAAAAAATTTTTTCATACCCAAAACTTTTACATTTTATTCACACAAGAACCGTAATCATTTGATATACTTGTATCAGCAGTTAAGGCAATACCGAAAGAAAGGATGTGTCCTATGAACCGTAAAAACCACCTTGCCGCAGTTCTGCTTGCAGCAGCACTTGTCTTCAGCGCCTGCAACAAACCCGCAAACGATCCGCAGACCGCGGATTCCGATACAGCATCCGTCACGCCGGAAATCACCGAAACCGCACCCACTCCCGCAACACCCGATATTCCCGTGATCACAGAGCCGCAGACAGAATCCGTGCAGACGGAACCCGTTGCCGTCCCGGATGAAACAGAGCCGCCGCCGGAAATTACCGAACCGCTCCCAGAGCTTCCTGCGGAAATTCCAACCGAGGACACAACCGCCGTCGAGACGGAGCCGACAGAAGCAACTGAGCCGTCCGCGCCCGCACCGATTGTCATCGCCAAGCCGACCGTCGATATCTCCGATCAGCTGATTCCGGGCGGTGACCCTGTCAGCGGACAGTGTGCATCGGCACAGTCGGAAAACATCCGCCTGATTCTCGATTATACGGCAGAACAGGCAGAGGACGGCAGTGTCACGCTGACAATCAACGTCGGTCTTTCCTGCTATGAGCTTTGGTGCAGTGCCAAGACCGATATGGGTACGATCACAGTCAACGGTGTTTCCCGTACGTTCTCGACCGATGCCATCGATCACATGACCCATGAAAAAGCATACATCCCGTTCTTAACACAGACATACAACGCAACCGGCAGTCAGAGCGCTTCCATTGAAGTCAGCTGGAACTTCAACGGCGTTTACGGAGGCACAGAAATCGGAACGCTTTCCACCGGCGTGATTCTGACATACGACGCAGAGGGCAGTCCCGCAGTTCCGCCTGTTGTGATCGAACCGCAGCCTGCCGAAACGGAGCCTGTACCTGCCGAAACGGAACCTGTACCTGCCGAAACGGAACCTGTGCCTGCCGAAACGGAACCTGTGCCAGCAGAACCGCCTGTCACGGAACCGACAGAAACCGAACCTGCCCCGACTGAACCGGAACAACCCACAGAGCCGCCGATCGACGGAGAGACGACGGATGACGCACAACGGCCCGGCACAGAACCCGTTGTACCGCCGACCGAGCCTGCTGAATCGGCAGCTCCCACCGATCCTGCTGTTCCCCAAGAGCCGTCGGAACCGACAAATCCCGAAACTCCACAGTCCCCTGATCAGGAACCGACAGATATCGGCAATCCCGATGATGCGTACGTGATACCGCCGGAGGAAGCGGGTACCCCGTAATGGCTTTGCCAAAGCAAAAAACATCGAAAAAACCGCAGAAAATGCGGTTTTTTCTTGACTTTTAACAGAATTCAGAGTATAATATATTATTAAATTCAGTATCCTAAATATCCTTCCCAAGAAAGAGAGTTGTTATTATGAACAAAAGATCCATCGCATCCCTGCTTGCTCTGCTGACACTTGCCGGCACGGCACTCGCATCCTGCGGTGATGCAGATCAGGCTCCCGCCGCAGATACCGCCGCACCGACGACAGAAACCGCTGCCGTCACCGAAACCTCCGAACCCGATCCGTTTGCGGAATTTGACTACGGCGGAGAAGAAATCAGCATCTACACCAGTATCAATGTCGCATCCGGTGTCGGCAACTCCAACTACCTGATCGAAGGTCCGGAAGAGGAAACCGGTGACCTTGTCAGCGACTCCGCATTCTTCCGCAACCGTTCCGTTGAAGAAATTCTGAATGTCGATCTCGTCTTCACGCAGGTGGATCTGGACTATACCGCATGCGGTGCCGATCTGAGCAAGATCATCATGGCAGGCGACGATGTTTACGATATCGCCATCAATGACCTGTTCCCGCTGGCAACACTGTCCATCGAAGGCAACTTCCTCAATGTCGCGGATGCACCGCACGTTGACTACGAAAAGACCTACTGGTACAAGAACTACATGGAACAGCTGTCTCTGGACGGCGGCGCACACCAGTACATCATGGCAGGTGACTTCTTCATCGATATCCTGCGTTCCGCACACGCCCTCTACTTCAACAAGAACATGCTCGCTTCCATGTACGATGACGGCGACGTTCTGTACAACGAAGTTCTGAACGGAACATGGACCTATGAAAAGATGCTGTCCTACACGGAACAGTGCTATCAGGACCTCAACGGTAACGGTCAGGTAGACAATCAGGACCAGTTCGGTCTTGTCGTCATGCAGACCTGGGGTCCGTCCATTCCCTTCATCATCTCCGCTGACCTTGAATTTACCAAGCTGAACGACGACGGTACGCTGACGCTGGCGATGAACAACGAGCGTTCCATCCGTCTTCTCGAAGTGCTCAACGATATCTTCTACTCCAAGGGCACCGGCAACGCCATTGACATTTACAAGGATTCCACAAATCAGGACGGCGATACCACCAACCTGTTCAAGAGCGGTCGTTCTCTGATTCTCGGCTACAACCGTCTCGGCTCGTTTGACGATCTGCGCGACATGGAAGACGAAGTCGGTATTCTGCCGTATCCGAAGTTTGACGAAAACCAGAAGGACTATGTCTCCTCCTCTCACGATACCACGGAAATCGGTGTCATTCCGATCACCAACTCGAAGTTTGATACCACCTGTGCCGTTCTGGAAGTGCTCATGCGCGAAACCCAGAAAATCGTCCTTCCTGCTTACTATGAAACCGGTCTGAAGGTCAAGTATTCCCGCGATGACCTGTCCTCCCAGATGATCGACATCATCCACGACAGCATCGGCGGCTCGTTTGCCCTTGCATACTCCTCTTACTGCAGCGACATCTTCATGAAGAACTCCTTCTATGAACCGCTGTATGCAAAGAAGCGTGACTTTGTTTCCAACTATGTCAAGCGTGAAAAAGGTGCACAAACCCGTCTGAACAAGATGGTGGAAAGCTTCCTCGCCATCGAACAATAATTGCGCTTTGTTCCTGTTTTTTGGGAGATACTGCCGATTGTGCGGTATCTCCTTCCTTTTCGATTTCATGTGTATCGCTTTACATTGTCTATTAAACTAATGTGATTTATTAACATAAAAACTGTGAATTTGACGTGCATGACAAAAGCGAATGATGAATTCCCTGAATTTTCTGCGCCGGAATTGTCAGAAAATTCACGTAAAAATCTTGACTTTTGGCGCACTTTGTTGTATCATATATATGGTAAATTATTTGGAGGAGGTGCCGCGTATCATTCGCATTGTGATAAGTGATGCTGATGGAACATTAGTTACTAACAGCAAACTAATTGACACGCGTGCATTTTCCCGTATGCTCACCGCACTCGGCAGCCGTAACATACCGATGTGCATCGCCAGCGGCAGAACCTATCCGGCACTGCGGCGGCTGTTTGCCCCATATGCGGACAAGCTGCTGTATTTTCCGCTCGACGGTGCCTGTGTCATCGCAGACGACACGCTGCTCTGCGGATTCCCGATTGGTATATCGTCGATTGCGGATAGTCTGCGGCTTCTGTGCGACAGCCGTGTCCGCGGAATCGAGTTATGCGCATACAAGACCTCCTATCTCTTTACCAAGGACACTGCATTGACATGCTCCGAGCAGAAACGTCTCGGAGAGGAATTGTCGGTACTGTGGTCACCTGATACGGCAGAAGCACAGCCCCTGCCGAACGAACCGATTTACAAAATCATCGTATTCACACGCAGGTCTTCTGATCCGATTTCCGCGCCCAACGGTACCCGTGCTGTTTACCAAAGCGACATTGTCACAGAACTCGTACGCGAGGATGTGAACAAGCGGCGCGCTGCAGAGCTTGTCTGCGATGCCCTGAAGATTACCCCCGATGAAATTCTTGCCTACGGCGACAGTGAAAATGACCGAGAGCTTCTCTCATGGGCAGGAACCGCTGTTACCATGTACGGCGCAAAACACGAAATTTTCTCGATTACGAAATACCATACACAAAACGTCGCCGAATCCGTCATCCGTTTTTTGCGGGACGAGGATGCGGCGCAGAACCGAAGGAGTGGAACCCATGGCAAAATATAACATCATCGACATGGAACGCACCGACAGAATCGGACGTCTCATCGACGCGCTGTTTGATCATATGCCCGAAATCGAGGCAGACCGCGCCATTCTTCTGACGGAATCCTACCGTGCAACAGAAGGTGAGCCGATCATCACCCGCCGTGCAAAAGCATTTGCACATATCTGCGAAAACCTGCCGATCACCATCCGCGACGAAGAACTGATTGTCGGTTCCGCAACGAAGGTCGCACGCGGCTGTCAGGTATTCCCGGAATACTCCTTTGACTGGCTGGAAGCGGAGTTCGATACCGTCGAAACCCGTTCTGCCGACCCGTTCCACATCTCCGAGGAAACCAAGGCTTCCCTGCATGAGGTTTACAAATACTGGCACGGCAGAACCACCTCCGAGCTTGCGACCTCTTACATGGCAGAGGAAACCCTGCTTGCCATGCAGCACAACATCTTCACGCCCGGCAACTATTTCTACCACGGCATCGGTCACGTCACCGTCGACTACGGCAAGGTACTGAAAATCGGCTACCGCGGCATCATTGAAGAAGCAAAGGCGGAACGCGCAAAGTATTCCTTTGAGCATCCCGAATACAACTGGAGAACGCACTTCCTCGATGCAGTCATTACCAGCTGTGAGGCGGCGATCACCTATGCAAAGCGTTATGCACGCCTTGCGATGGAAACAGCCGACAAGTGCACCGATGCAGCCCGCAAGAAGGAGCTTCTGGCGATCGCCATGAACTGCGCAAATGTTCCCGAAAATGGAGCGAAGAGCTTCTGGGAAGCATGCCAGTCCTTCTGGTTCATCCAGATGCTGCTGCAGATCGAGTCCTCCGGTCACTCCATCTCCCCCGGACGCTTTGACCAGTACATGTATCCGTACTACAAGGCGGATCTGGAAGCGGGCAAGATCTCCC
>JAFYTT010000368.1 GCA_017558715.1 Clostridia bacterium
ACGCGGCATCACCCTGCGCGCACAGATTTCCTACGGCAAGAATCTGGAAATTTCCGAGCCGATTGCCTATGTCGACCGTCCCGAGACCGAAAACCGCAATCAGAAAAATCAGCCCGATCTCTACCGACTGTGGAGCGGCGGTGCGCATCTGCAAAACAAGGTGCTCTCTGCGGAAACCGGAGGACTTGACAACTCCAATTACAACTATACCTATCAGCGGCATCTGCAGGAGCCATATCACCTGTATGCCGCAGGATGTGCGCGTGTCGTCTGGCACATCTGGTCCTCGCAGTACGGACCGAAACCCGTATGGCCCGGATATGAGGGCGGCGACGGCATGCAGCAGTTCTATAAGTTCGGTCTGCGCGAGCCGTCCTATGACGGATATGCTTCCTTCAACGACCACCTCGGACGCATTCAGAAGCTCCTGCGCACGGGAAAACCCGCCGTTGACATCGGTATGCCGTACATCAGATACGGTCAGCATCTTGTCTATGCCGACTGCCGCAACTGGCTCTCCGACCGTGATCCGATGTTCTTCCCATCCACGACCCTGCAGGAGCACGGCTATACCTACGATTACTTCAATCCGGCGCTTCTCTCATCTGACGGTGTCACCTTTGATGCCGAAACGAAAACGCTGGAGCCTGCCGGATACAAGGCGCTTGTCCTGTGGCAGGGACAGCTGTCGCTTACAGGCGCAAACATCGTCGCGGAACTTGCCAAAGGCGGTCTGCCGATCGTCATTGTCGACGGTGCGGCTGTCCTCTCCCCGTATCACGGCGAGGACGATTGTGCACTTGCCGAACTCCTTGCAAAGATCAAGTCGTGTTCCAATGTCCGTGTGGTTCCCTCGTCGGATGATGTTCTGTCGGCGCTGGAAGGACTTGGCATCACGCCGTATACTGCGTTTGATAAGTCCAACCGCTGTCTTCTGACGCAAACCCGCCGCGATGGCGATAACCGTCTTGTCTATGTTTATAACTATGAAGGCACGCCGCACCCCTCTGACAGAACGTGTTATGATACGGCATTGTCGGTTGACGGCACGTTTTCCGTATCCGAAATCGACGCATGGACGGGCAGAATCACACGCGTTCCGGCTGTCACGGACAACGGCAGAACCACCTTCCCCGCAAGTGTCGCCAAAGGAGACGTTGCGCTATACTGTCTGGAACCGATTTCCGCGGATACAGCAGCCACACCGATTCCGACCATTGAGAAGAAAACGCCGTATCCGATCACCGACTGGACTCTGACCGTCGAGTCGTGGACACCGACCGAGGATCTGCTCTCCCGCACCGAAACACTGCTCGGTGTCACGACGACCGAATACGCCTACCGCACCGAAAAGCGGAACATAGACGTTGCGCTCCCCACGCTGACAACATGGGACAACATTCCCGAAATCGGCAAGACCGTCTGCGGTCACGGCACGTATTCCGCCAAGTTCGTATGGGACGGTACTCACGACGGCGCGTATCTTGATCTCGGCGCATTTGTACAGAGCCTTTCCGTTAAAATCAACGGCATCGACTGTGATCCCGTCAATATGAATGTCCCGCTTCTCGATATCACACAACAGCTTCATATCGGCGAGAACTCCATTGAGATTCACTACAGCTCCAATCTGTGCAATGTGCAGATGTCCCGCGGCATGATCAAGGAAGGCATCCTTGTCAACAATTTCCCGGGTTATCTGACCAAATATGAGTCGTACGGCATTTCACAGGCGCTGATTGTGCCGTATGATCTGACATAACGTATCGTTTCAAAACATGCACCTTGTCTGCAAAAACACACTCCCCTTTGACGTTTGCAAGCATCAAAGGGGAGTCGTTTTATGTCATTGTATCAATGAAGATCAGATTTGTTCCAGCGCACGGATGAGTGCCGTTCTTGCCGCACGGAAGTGCTTGGGATCATAGTCGACATCGTTGAATTCACGGCAGACCGAGGTACAGATTTCGTCTGCCTTTGCTTTGTCCGCAGATGCCAGCGCACGGAACAGCTCGTATTCTTCTGCAGATGCGCGCTGTGCTTCCAGACGTACAGACATCCACGGCTCGCCGTCACCGGGATACATGACATGCGTATCGCCTGCCGGCAGATAGCAGACCGAGTCGGCGTTGTGGTGCTCGGGACAGCTCTGGATAAACGGATTCTGACCGGGCTGATAATAGTTTGCCGCCCAGTGCAGATAACCGGTCAGATCATAGCGGTAACCTGCCCAGAAGTGGTAACGGGTCGCAAGCAAGGGATAGTCCATGAAGCGGTTGATCGTACCGCCGCCGCGCGGACCGCAGCAGTCATAGAACCAGATCTCGTCGCCGTAGGTGCGGAACGTCTCAATTTCCGCTCTGTGGTGCTGGTATTCGGAGTTCAAGGGAATCCAGATGTCAATCGCGCCGTGAACGGGACCGAACGACATCGCGTCAAGCAGCTTTAATTCGGGTGCGAGCTTGCGGACCAGACCGCAGAGTGCGCGGTATTCGGTCGCGTTTGCGTAGTTCGGCTCATCTGCGATACCGAGAATCAGCGCATCGAGCCAGCCGTGTTCCTTCAGCCAGTTGACGAGCGCCGGCAGCATCTGTGCCAGATAGCAGTAGCACTCAAAGCTCATCGATTCCATGCCGTCGACCAGAATCGTGGATGCCGACCAGCTGCGGCGGAAACCGATACCGAAGTTGAACTTCGTGTAGCCGAGGGACATCGCCTTGGTGAAGAATTCCTCCATGGCGGAGAAATCAAAGTCATACTTGTTGTCGCCGAGCGGAATGGCCTTGGGCTTGGGACAGTAGAGCATATTCTGACGCATGCGGCGAAGCATCGTTAAGTATTTGGTGTCAAGCGCATCAAATTCGGGCGTACCCAGCGCGACATTGTGATACTGACAGACCGTACCGCGGTTGTAGCCAACGATCATCGTCAGAGACTCATCGGGAACAACAACAGAGCTGACCTCAATCGTGACAGCAACGGTGACATCCCCGACGGTAATGCTCGCTTCACGCACACCGACCTCGGCATCGGGCGCAATCCACTCGGACAGATACAGCGCACAAACGCCATTCTCACCGACGTTCAGCGTGTCGGAAATCGGCTTGATGCAGTCGTAAAGGTAATACGGAGCGCGGCGCTCGGGCATATGCGGTGCACTGTTGTTTTCGTCAAGCCCATGATTGCGCTCGACGTAGATGGGAACCATTTCGTAAAGCTCGGGATTCCAGCCGTCAGCCTTGACATTCAGATTCTGTTCTTTGACGTCCGAGAAGAGGATCTGTGCACAGGCATATGAGCCGCGCGGGGTGAGAATGCGAATTTCTTTGGTACCGCTCTTGTATTCCGTAATGTCGGGATACAGAAATTCCGCGGTGTCTACACAGGTATAACGCATGGTAGTGTCTCCTTATAAAAAATTGTTTAATTTATTATAGCATATTGATGCTGGAAATGCAAGATGTTTTTTGTGTATTTTTCCTTATATTTGGACAGCTGACTGTTGTTTTTCTTCTGTTTGTTCACATTCAATTCACAATTACACTGTATAATGAAAGAAAAAACGTGTACAAAAATCAAAACACAGAAAGGAACCAACGATGAAACATTTATCTGTATGTATGCTTGCTCTGACATTGCTGGCATCCGGTCTTTGTGCCTGCGGCGCAGAGGACACTGCCGACACCGTACAGACAACCGCAATCCCCGTTTCCACAACGACCGATGCCGCAGAGGAAACAACCGCCGCACCACAACTCGAGCTCGTCCCACAGGACTTCGGCGGCATAGATTTCACGTTTTTCGGCGTTGACCCCAACAGCCGTCAGGACTGGACGGTCAACACTTATTCCGAAACGGTTTCCGAGGGAGAAACAGGTGAGGCGATCAGCGATGCCATTTATCGCCGGAATCTTGAACTGGAAGAACTCTATAACATCCATATCAAGGAAGAAAGCACAACACGTGAAGATGTCGGCAAAACGGCACTGAAAGTGATTCTCGCAGGAGACGATGCCTATCAGGTAGTCAATCTGACCGGTATCAGTGCATCCGGTCTGCTCAACAATCCTGAAGCACTGTACAATCTGTATGACATTTCAACTTTGGACTTATCGCACAGCTGGTGGGATCAAAACTCCATGGATGCATTCACCATTAACGGCAAGCTTTATAATGTTGTCGGTGACATGAATATCCGCTCGTTCTTTTCTTCCGTCGTTCTGATGATGAACAAGCAGATGATTGAGACATACGATCTGGAAAACCCGTTTGACCTTGTCCGAGACGGTACATGGACGATGGACAAAATGATAACGCTTGCCGCAGCTGTCACCTCCGATCTCGACGGCGACGGAAAACTCGGTCTTGCGGATACCGTCGGATTCTTCGGCGAAACCACGACCGGACATTGGGGATTGAACAGTATGGGAGTCAATACTGTTACCAACATTGACGGTACCCCGCAGATCACGCTGTACTCCGAGCGTGCGGTGGATGCACTGACAAAATATGTCAACCTGCTCCGCGGCGGAGAATACGCCATTTTTGCCAATGATATTTCGTCACAGTACGCAGGGGAAAATATCTGGTATTCGCGCATGATGCCGATGCTGATGAACAATCAGCTGCTGTTTTACAATCATTATCTCGGATCTTCTCTTGATCTGCGCAGTATGAAATCCGACTTCGGTATCATTCCGATGCCCAAATACGATGAAGCACAGGAAACTTATTACTCCGCAACACATCCCTGCTATGTTTCGTTTATGACAATCCCTGCAACCAACCAAAACCCCGAACAGACAGGAACCGTTATGGAAGCGATGAATGCCCTGTCTTCTGCCTATGTCGTTCCCGCCATTTATGAAACAACGCTGGTCGGCAAGGTCATTCGTGATACGGAATCGGAAGAAATGCTCGACATCATCTTTGCAAACCGTGTCTACGACATCGGTTATATCTTCGACTGGGGCGGTGTCAGCAATTTTGCTTCCTCTCTTGTCAATAAAAACAGTACAGACTTTGTCTCTGCCTATACAAAACAGGAATCCAAAATTCAAAAAGATATCGACAAATATCTGGAAGCAAATACATAAATCATCAATGCCCTCTGAAAGCGGATACACTTTCGGAGGGCATGCTTTTATACGAATAACTTATGTGATGAACCCACCGTTTGTACCAATGACCTGTCCTGTGACAAATCCTGCCTCCTCGGATGCTAAAAACGCAATGACTGCGGCAACATCGGCAGGTGTTCCGAGCCGTCCCACGGGGGTTTCTTCGGCAAGTTCGGCAAGCGTTTCCTCATCGTAGCAGTCGAGCATATCGGTCTTGATGACACCCGGAGCAACCGCGTTGACGGTAATGCCCGACGGTGCCAGCTCCAGTGCCAGACCCTTGGTCAATCCGATGACCGCCGCCTTGGATGCGGAATAGAGCACCTCACACGACGCTCCCGTCACACCCCACATCGACGAAACATTGATGATACGTCCCCATTTCTTTGCTACCATCGCGTCATAAACCGCACGGCAGCACAGAAACACGGAGCGGACATTGGTATCAAACAGAGCGTCATAATCGGTGTTTGTCTCGCAGGCAAATACGTTTGCGTGGGCAATGCCCGCATTGTTGACAAGTACATCGACCGTTTTTCCAAAATGCGCTTCGATTGCATCAAAGAGGGCTGTCACTTCCGCTTCGCAAGAAAGGTCAGCGGAAAACGCATGTGCTTCCCCGCCCCGCTCATTCAAGCGGTCTGCAAGTGCTTCTGCCATCGACAGATTGGACTTGCAGACAAGCGCAACAGCATATCCTCTTTCAGACAGCAGTTCTGCCGCCGCCGCACCGATACCGCGGGAAGCACCGGTCACAACTGCCAGACGACGGTTCTGCAGCGCACTCATGCAAACTGCGCAAGAATGACCTGCGCATAGACACGGGCAAGGAAATCACACGGATGGTTGATGTTGTTGCCGGTCATATCGTAAAAGCGCTTCTTTTCCATCAATGCGCTGTGCATCGATGTCATCGGCACGAGCGCGGCACAGTCGCCGAGCTCCTCACAAAGTGCGGCAAGAAGCGGCTCATGCGTGTCGTGATTGAAGCAGAACGTCGGTGCCATCGGATTGGGCAGTGTGGTTGAGCAAAGCAGGAACTCACAGTCGGGATTCAGCGCGCGGGTCTGCTTGACCATCGTGCGGATGTTGGCAATGAACTCCTCGGGCGGAATGTGTCCCGATGCGTCATTCATGCCAAAGCCGATGAACATGATATCGGGCTTGACATCGGCAAAGAATTCGGGAAGCTTTTCGCATCCCCAGCGGGAAATCGTACCGCCGACCGCGTAGTTGACATAGGTGATGTCAGAGCCGAACTGCTCAGAGAGCGCCATGGTAACGAGCTTGGGGAACATCGGAATATACGGCTCCATACCGATCGCACCGGAGGAGTTGGCACCCGTTGTGATCGAATCACCGAACCAGCAGAACGTAAACGGCTTGCCCTCGGAGAGCAGCTTTTTGGTACGCGGAAGTGCCTTTGCATTGACACCTGGCACAAAACCCGTCCACGCGTCGTGATGCGTGTAAGTAACGATATATTCACGGCTGTGCATCGTATCGCCCTCGCCGAAGAAGATCTTACCGCCGCCCGCGCACAGGAACGGATACTTGTCCTCACCCTCGCCGATGACCTGATATTCCTCCCACTTCATGCGGTACACCGAAGAACCTGCGGGAATGATCAGCTTACCGTCACGCAGGAGATAATCCTTGCCTGCGGTCAGCGTCACTTCACGCGTTGCCGAGGTGATCGAGAGAATTTCGTCGGCAGAATATAACAGCGGGATTTCCAGCGCATCGTCCTCGGTTACCCCCCTGGGCATCAGCGCAAAAAAGCTCTCCTCATAAACACAGCTTCCCTGCCAGACAGGGGCAATCAGCTTCTGTAAATCGTTTGGTTTGTTTGTCATCATAAATATACCCTTTCTTTTCTGTCATCGATCGTTGATACTATTATCATACTCTGTTTTGCGGATTTTTGCAAGAGGTTTTTCAAAATTCCCGCGAAAAAAATTCTCTGACTGAATTATGTTCCGATGTTCGGTCAATCCTTTCTCTGTCAGAACACAAAAGGAGAACCGATCCATGAATTTCCAATCATACATCCGACCGACCGCACGCATGATGCTCTGCTTATGTGCAAGCCTGCTCTGTGCCGCAGTTGTGATCTCCGCACTGCCGACTGCGGGCGAGGAAGCCATCTATGACCGCGTCATCCGTCTGCACGTGCTTGCCAATTCCGACACGGAAGAAGATCAGACACTGAAGCTGCGGGTACGCAATGAAATCCTCACAGCGCTTGCCGATGTTTCCGAAAATGCGAAAGATGCCGACGATGCAGAAACGGTATACGGATCCTGTCTGCCGATGCTGGAGGATATCGCACAAAAGACAGTCACCGAGGCGGGATATGACTACGACTGCCGCGTGACGCTGACACGGGAGGCATATCCCGTGCGGACATATGACGACGGCAATACCTGCTATACCCTGCCTGCCGGTACGTACCGTTCCCTGCGCGTGATGATCGGAGAAGCGGCAGGTGCGAACTGGTGGTGTGTGCTGTTTCCGCCGCTGTGTCTGTCGCTTGCCGCGGAGAAAACGTACCCCGAAGGTGATGCCATTCCGGTTTCGGTCGACGAATCGGAGAGGGCTGACACATCCGACGAACAACTGCTTGCCGCAGGCTTTACGCCGTATGAAATTTCGCTGATCTCGGGTGAAGGTTCGCCGAAAACGGTGGTCAAGTTTCGGATCGTGGAATGGTTTCGGAAACTGTTTGCCAAATAACAATGACTGCACACGCGGGATTTCCGTCATGTGCAGTCATTTTTTTAACTGTTGTATTCGATATAATATAGCGATGCCTCTTCTGCGTCATAGACCGCCAGCGTGAAATTCAGGATATTGCTGATCTCACGCGGTGTTTCGTCGCGGAACAGTACCATGCCATTGGAAACATCGGCAATCTCGTCCATCAGCAGAAGCGAGGAAAACT
>JAFYTT010000369.1 GCA_017558715.1 Clostridia bacterium
CATTCTCCGGTAAGGACCCGACCAAGGTTGACCGTTCTGCCGCTTACGCTGCAAGATACGTTGCAAAGAACATCGTTGCCGCAGGTCTTGCTGACCAGTGCGAAGTGGAACTGGCATATGCCATCGGCGTTGCAAAGCCCGTCTCCGTTCTGATCGACACCTTCGGTACCGCAAAGATCGACGAAGAAAAGATCTCCGCGCTGATCTCCGAGCTCGTTGACCTCCGTCCCGCTGCCATCATCGACCGCTTCGGTCTGCGCCGTCCGATCTATCAGAAGGTCGCCGCATACGGTCATATGGGTCGTGAAGATGTCGACGCTCCGTGGGAGAGAACCGACCTCGCAGCAGAACTTGCAAAGGCTCTGGCATAATTTACATAACTTCATTGTGACCCGGATCTTTGCAGTCCGGGTCATTTTGGGCAGAGGGAGATATATAAGCCACAAAAGAAGTCTGTATGGACGGCTATCAGCCGTCCGCACATCAGGATGATAACATATCAAATTTGATGTTGAAACAGCGACTTTCCATTCAAATACGGAAAATTTCATTGTCTGTGCGTCCACAGCGGACGACCAATGGTCGTCCATACAGATTCTTGATGATGCCCACTGTAAAAAACATGAAAGGAGGAGAACCCATGTCCCCGCTTGGCACAAACCCGCCGGAACAAAAGGATTTGCTGGAGCTGGAAGGCGTCATTGAACGCGTTATTTATTCCAACGAAGAAAACGGTTATACCGTCTGTGAGCTGTCGCTCTCGGATGAGGAATACATCACGGCTGTCGGTACAATGCCGTATGCCGTTGTCGGCGAATCGGTAAAAGCGCTCGGTCAGTGGACCGTGCATCCGTCATTCGGACGGCAGTTCAAGGTCGAATATTTTGAAAAGCAGCTGCCTGCGACCACGTCCACGATTCTCAAATACCTCTCCTCCAAAACGGTCAAGGGCATCGGTCCGAAAACGGCAAAGCTGATCGTGGAAGCATTCGGCGAGGATACCTTCGATGTCCTTGAAAATCACCCCGACTGGCTTGCGCAGGTTCCCGGTATTTCTCAAAAGAAGGCGACCGAAATCTCCGCCAACTTCCGCGAGCAGTTCGGTATCCGCTCGGTCATGATGTTCTGTCAGAACTACTTCGGTCCGTCCACCGCTGTGCGCGTGTACAACCGCTGGGGTGGGTCGGCGATCGACATCATCCGGGAAAACCCGTATCTGCTGTGCGAGGAAATCTACGGCATCAGCTTTGAAAAGGCGGATTCCATTGCAAGAGAGCTTGGCACGAAGCGCAACGCACCCGCCAGAATTGCCGCAGGGATCCGTTATCTTTGCACCTACAATGCGTTTCAGAACGGTCATGTCTTTCTCCCCGAGGAAAAACTGATTCCCGGGGTGATGCAGATGCTGAACATTGAGCAGAACGATGCCGAGGATGCTCTGGAAATGATGCTGTCCGAGGGCAAAGCGGTCTGCGTCAAGCACGGGCAGAGACGGTGCATTTACTTAAAGGAATACCACGAGGCAGAAACGTATGTCTGCCGCAAGATGGATCTGCTTGACCGCGTCTGTGAGCGGCAGTCTCCGGCTGACATCGACCGCTGGATTGAGAAGATCGAAACAGAGGAACAGATCGAATATGCAAAGCTGCAAAGACGCGCGATTGCCATGGCGCTCGATTCGGGTGTCATGGTGCTGACGGGCGGACCCGGTACCGGTAAAACGACGGTCATTCGTGCGGTCATGCGCATCTTTGACGATATGGGGCTTGATATTGCGCTGGCGGCACCGACGGGTCGTGCGGCGAAACGGATGTCAGAGGCGACGCAGGTCGAAGCAAAGACGATTCACCGTCTGCTGGAAATGGAATATACCGGCGACACCGAACCGCGTTTCCGCCGTGACGAAAACAATCTTCTGGAAGAAGATGTCATCATCATCGACGAGGCATCGATGATCGATATTCTGCTCATGCATGCACTGCTGAAAGCCATCCATCCGGGTGCCCATCTGATTCTGATCGGAGATGCCGATCAGCTGCCGCCGGTCGGTGCGGGCTATGTGCTGAACGATATCATCGCCTCCGAGCGGTTTTCGACGGTTCAGCTGACCGAAATCTTCCGTCAGGCAAAGGAAAGTCTGATCATTACCAACGCCCACGCCATCAACCACGGCGAAGCACCCGATCTGACGACGAAGAACAAGGACTTTTTCTTCATGCCGCGTGCGGATGACAAACAGACCGCAGAAACGGTCGCACAGCTCTATTCCACGCGTCTGCCGCGCACTTACGGCGAGCAGATCCGTGACGAAATTCAGGTCATCACGCCGTCCAGAAAGGGCGAGGCAGGAACGGAAATGCTCAATGCCCGTCTGCAGGCGGTACTGAATCCGCCGACTCCGAACAAAAAGGAAAAAAAGGTGCGTGATGTGGTGTTCCGGGAAGGCGACCGCGTCATGCAGATCAAAAATAACTACGACATTCCGTGGGAACGCGAGGTCATGGGACGCACGCAGGACGGTATCGGAATTTTCAACGGCGATATCGGTGTTATCAAACAGATCAATCTGATGGAAGAAACGATGGAGATTCTGTTTGATGACCGACGCGTTACTTATGATTTTACGATGCTCGATGAGCTGGAGCACGCGTATGCCGTGACGGTACACAAGTCGCAGGGCTCGGAATATCCTGTTGTCATTCTGCCGATCTACAAATACACGATGAAGCTGCTCACGCGCAATCTCTTATATACCGCGGTGACCCGTGCATCGCGTATGGTCATTATCGTCGGGGATGAAGAAACCATCCACAAAATGATCGACAACAACCGACAGACCAAGCGTTATACCGGTCTTCCGTTCTATTTTGCGCAGTATCACGAGGAATCGTAGTATGCATGTGCTGAAACTATGGTACGAGCGTACAAAAACCGCACTTCGCGCGTTGGTATATCCAAACCGCTGTATCGGATGCGGCATACAGACGGACGGGGTACCATCCGTACCGTTCTGTGCTGCGTGTATGACACAGGTTCGGCAGGCGAGTGCATACCGCTGTCCGGAATGTGAAAAAACGCTGATGCAGTGCCGCTGTGTCAGACTCGGTGCGGCGGAACTTCCGCTCTACAGCCTTTTTGCATATCATCCGAAGACCGAAAACGATGCGGTATCGCGTCTGCTGCTTTCGCGCAAAACACGCCTGCAGCCTGCTGTCGAGGACTTCCTGGCAGGACAACTTTCCACGCTGTGTGCATGTGCTGCGGCAGAGTGCGGCGGGGAAGCTGATGATTGGATTCTGACCTATCCGCCGCGCAGTCGGAAAAAACGGCGTGAGGTCGGACACGATCATTCCGAGGAGCTGACAAAACGGATCTCCCGCTTGACGGGAATCCCGATGATTGTCTGTATGGAACGTGTGCGCGGTGCCGATATCGCACAGAAAACGCTCGGTGCCAGGGAACGTACCGAAAATGCGCAGGACAGTTATGGTTTGTCTGCGCGGTTTGCAGATGATATCCGCGGAAAACGTGTGATGCTCATAGACGATATCGCAACGACGGGCGCGACGCTGTCTGCCTGTGCGGCGATTTTGTCAGAGGCAGGCGCGGATTCGGTGATTGCCGTGACATTGGCAAGAACCGTTCATGAACAGATTTGATAGAAGTAAGAGGAAACTATTATGGCAAGAGACATCGCCATTGATCTCGGAACCTCGTCGGTTCTGATCTATCTCAGAGGAAAGGGCATTGTACTGGAGGAGCCGTCGGTTGTTGCGTACGATACCGAAACGGGCGTGATCCGAAAAATTGGACGCGAAGCCGAGGCAATGATCGGCAGAACACCGCCGCATATTGCGACTGTGCGTCCGATGCGTGACGGCGTCATTTCGCAGTATGACCTGACTCTGAAAATGTTACAGTATTATCTGCGCCGTGCGGGCGGTGCTGTAACCTACAAGCCAAGACTGGTCATCTGTGTGCCGTCGGGCATCACCGAGGTTGAGGAACGGGCACTGGTCGATGCGGCAACGCAGGCGGGTGCATCAAAGACCTATCTGCTTGAGGAACCGATTGCGGCGGCGATGGGTGCGGGTGTCGACATTGACGAGCCGCGCGGCAATATGGTTGTCGACATCGGCGGAGGAACAACCGACATTGCGGTCATTTCGATGGGTGGTATTGTCGTTTCCGATTCCGTCAAGGTCGGCGGCGATAAGTGTGACGATGCGATCATCCGTTATATGCGCCGCAGACACAATCTGTTCATCGGAGAACGGATGGCGCAGGAGGTCAAGGTGCATATCGGCTCCGTCTGGCAGGGAGATTCCGAAAAGACGATGGAGATCCGCGGCAGATGTACGCTGACGGGTCTGCCGAAAGCCGTTTCCGTGACCAACCGCGAGATCACCGATGCGCTCGATGAAGTGACCGGACAGATCATGGATGCGGTCTGCAAGGTGGTTGAGCGGATTCCGACCGAGCTGCTCGGCGACATTTCGGCGCAGGGAATTTTGCTGACCGGCGGCGCCAGCAGTTACGCCCGCTCCCTGTGCTGTGCCACCGTCTCCGCCACCGGCACCGGCAGAGCCGCCGTCGGCAAACAGCTGAAGATCGAGCATAGGGATGTTGTAATAA
>JAFYTT010000370.1 GCA_017558715.1 Clostridia bacterium
GCATCACACCCGGTGTTGTTTCGCTGACAGCATTCGGCGATTATGTAAAAGAGAAATAAATAACAGAATGTAAAGCGAGGATAAAGTGATGAACAACATGAAAAAAATACTTTCCGTACTTGCTGTTTTGACGTCTGTTCTGCTGATCGGCTGTGCGGCAGACAACAATGGCGGCAATGAGCCTGCCGTTACCAATACCGAAACAGCAGCGGTTACCGAAGCGCTGACCCCGGAGGAATCCGTTCTGAAGCGCTTGCCCGAGGCAGCGTATTTCAACGGTGAAACCTTCAATATCGGATGGTCACAGCAGTATGATTTCAATGAAGTCTACTTTACGCTGGAAGAAGCCGAAGGCGATTCCATCTATGAGGCGGTCTATGAGCGCAACCGTATGACGGAGGAAAAGCTCGGTATTACCATCGTCGGCGAAAACATCGGCAGCTGGCTTGATATTCCAAAGACGGTTGCCAAGCTCGTTCAGTCCGACGACGATACCTACGATGTGTTCTGCATGAGTACCGTGCAGACCTTCAACTGTGTCCTGCAGGGATATCTCTGCGATATTTCCGCGCTGGATGTCATCAATTTTGAAAACCCGTGGTGGGATTCGCAGGCAATTCTTGAGCAGTATTCGCATGGCACGGATAATGTGTACTTCATTTCCGGCGATATCAACTATCAGGATGACTACGCACTTTCTGCTGTCATGTTCAACAAGCGTCTCTGCGCAGAGCAGGATATTCAGCCCTATGATGATGTCCGCAATAATACCTGGACGGTTGATACGTATTTTAAGTATTTGTCCCTGTTTGGTGCCGATCTTGACGGTAATGGCAAGTATACGAAACATGATATGTATGGCGCAACAAACGGTTCGGGTATTCTCTCGTACTTCCTTGCTGCATCCGGTGAGCATCTGGTCTGTTTTGATAAGGAAGGCAATGCATATTTGAATTCCAATGAACGGATTTTCGATGTTGCTAACAAGGTTTTGAATCTGGTCAATGACAAAAACAATCCGTCGTACTGTATTGTGGATGCAAATCCTGCCATCGACTGGGTAATTGGCGGCACTCTGTTCCCGAATGAACATGCCGCTTTTACCGAAGATTCGATTCATAAGATCAATGAAATGCGCTTTACGATGGAAGAAGACTTCGGTGTTCTGCCGTTCCCGAAATTTGATGAAGACCAGAAGGAATATCACGCACCGCTGAGCACAGCATCCGCTACCGTATTCTCGATTCCTGTATCGAATGATAAAGCGGAAATGAGCGCGTGGATTATGGAAATGATGGGTATGTATTCTACGGATACGGTGCGCTATGCTGCAATGGAAAAGGTTCTGATGGGCAAATCCATCCGTGACAGCGAATCCGAAGATATGCTGAATATCATCTTTGATACAAAGTTCTACGATCTTGGCTTCTGGGGTTCTGAAATTTACAACGAGGTTTGTCCGATGGTTCGTAGTTATAAGAACAATTTTGTATCCCTGATCGAATCCATGCAGAACAAAACCGAAAAGCAGTATGAAACGGTCAAGGAATATTATTCCTTTGACTGAGATTTGGTCTGACCGCATTGCGGATCTGCACAAAGCAAGTGGGCTGTATGATGATCAAACGCAATTTGTGATAACGATTTTTGGTGATGGAAATGAAGAATCAATATAAAATTTCAGTTCCTTTTATGAATGCATCCTGCGATACCGATGCGCACCGTGCGCAGTTTCTCGATATGGTACGGCGGATCGGAGCCGAGCGCATTTTCCTTGTCATGCCCCGTTTTTTAACGGCGTGTCCCGCACGGGAGGAAGCACTTGCGCTTCTTCGGATCAATGCGGCGTATTTCAAAGCGAACGGCGTCGCTGAAGTCGGTACCTGGTTTACCGGTATGGGACACGGCGCGCCTCTGGATCATGAATCCGGAGAGGAATTTCCGAATTTCCGACGGCTGGTGCATTTCGGTGGAAGTACGCTTGAGGACACCTTCTGCTTGTCGGATCGCAGCTACTGTGATGCGGTCGCATCGTATGTTGCCGATATGGGTGCATGCGGCGTGGATCTCGTACAGCTGGACGACGATCTGCGGATCGGTCACCGTATTGATGACCTCGGCTGTGTCTGCGATTACCACATGGCGGAATTCGCGCGCAGAACCGGTCGGGAATGGACACGGGAGGCGCTGTATCAGGCGGTCTATTCGGGGGCGCCGAGTGAAACACGCACCGCATGGTTTGCCATGATGCGCGAAATGTTTTATGATTTTGCCAAAATTCTGCGTGAGAAGCTGGATACCGTGTCTCCCGATATTCGTCTCGGCTTCTGCTCCGGTCCGATGTCCTACGACCCCGACTGTACCGATGCGGCAGAGCTTGCGCGTATTTTTGCAGGAAAAACGAGACCGTTTCTGCGCGGTATGGGCGCACCGTATTGGTCGGCGATGCGCAACTGGTATCTGATCGAAGACGTGATTTCCTATCACCGTCTGGAAAGCAGCTGGATGAAACGCTCACCCGATGTGGAATTTTTTGCGGAAGGCGATGTTTATCCGCGTCCGCGCTATCGGGTTCCAGCATGGCTTCTGGAAACCTTTGATACCGCACTTCGTGCCGATGGTTCGCTGCAGGGCATTCTGAAATATGTATTTGACTATGTTCAGTCGCCGTGCTATGAAACAGGGTATCTTGCGCATCACGAACGGAATCTGCCGCTTTACAAAGAGATCGAGGATGCTTTTTCAGGCGGTATGGCGCGCGGTGTCTACATTTACGAGGAAGAGCATCAGTTGCTGCATGCGGATCTTCCGATTCCCGCTCCGAGCGGCTTGACGATCGCGAAAAATTCCTTCAGCGCATCGGTCATCTTTGCAAACCGTCTGTGTCTGCCGTCTTCGTTTGAGGAGAACGGCGACGCGGTCTGTCTGTCAGGTTATGCCGCAAAGACGATGCCGCTGTCGCTATTGGATCATGGTGTCATGCTGGATCTTCCTGCGGCACAGCTGCTGCAGGCGCGCGGTGTGGACTGCGGTATGGCGTCGTTTGAAGCGATTTCCGCACCCGAAAGCGAATCTTTCCCGCCGGTTGACGGATATGAGGCGGAACATCTTCGCCCGATGACGGACGGTAAGTTCTGGCGTGTGACGCTGAAGCCGGGCGCAGAGGTGCTCTCGGTGTTCCGCGCGGGTGATGTCGAATTTCCGGCGGTTTGGTATTATGAAAACGCATCGGGTCAGCGCTTCCTTTGCTATTCCTTTGCATGGAATTCCGTGGAGCGCGAAAGTCAACTTCTGATGAGCTATACGCGTCAAAGACAGGCACTATACGGACTGGAAAAACTGCAGAACGGCAGAAAACCGGCGGCTTACAGCGTAGGTCATCCGCATCTGTATCTGATGGTAAAGGACCTGGACGATGGCAGCTGTGCTGTCGGTATCTGGAACTGCTTTGACGATGCGGTGCTTGCACCGAAGGTCATGCTTGATCGGGCGTATGATACTGTACGTTTCATCGGCGGCGCACAAGGATGCGTCGAAGGTAACTGTGTTGCATTTACAACGGATATCCCTGCCCATGGATTTGCGGGGGTTGTTGTCAAAAACGCATCGGAAACATCATTTGAACATCCTTAAGAATGGCGTATATCAGGGTCAGCTTTAGGGGCTTTCCGATACACAGTAAATTTCGGGGAATTCTCGCAAACGAAAATTCTGCGCGGAGTCAGACCACATGTGAAACCATAGAAGGTGACCACGTAAAAAAATTATTTGGATCTTACAGCTATGTAATTCAAATATGAAAAATTCAATTTTGCACTTGATTTTTGTCCCGTCTATGTTATAATATCATCGAGCAGAGCATCGTACCAACCTATAGGTATGAAATTTTTCGGTACAAGATTCTGGTACAATCTTTATTTATCGTGCACCATGTACATGTTTATGGACAAAGTAAATTCCGAAAATAGTGCGATTAAGATTGAAAAAACGACGATTCGGAAGCAATGCTGAACCTCATCTTCGACACCAAGTTCTACGATCTCGGCTTCTGGGGCTCTGAGATCTACAACGAGGTCTGTCCGATGGTACGCGATTATAAGAACAATTTTGCGTCGCTGCTCGAATCCATGCAGAGCAAGACCGAAAAGCAGTACGAGACAGTCAAGGAATATTATGCCTTTGACTGAAAAAACTGATAGGAACAAGATTGAAAGGAACAAAAAATGACATATTCAGATTGGAACGGCTTCAAGCGCTTGGACTTCACCTTTGAAGACCGCCGCGCAATTCTCGTTTTCCCGAAAAACGAAGGCTTCGGCACAGGTCATTGGGCGTGCAAGATGGAATACTTCGGTGCGTTTCCGCAGCTTGAGTGTGAACTGCTTGAAAACGGCTTCCACCTTGCCTATATGGAAAACAAGAACCGTTGGGGCTGTGACGTTGACCACGATGCCCGCGTACGTTTTGCCGACTATCTGAAAAAAGAATACGGACTGTCGCACAAGTTTATTCCTGTCGGTATGAGCTGCGGCGGTCTGCATAGTGTCAATTTCGCATCGCGCTATCCCGACCGCGTGTCGGTGCTGTATCTCGATGCACCGGTTATGAATCTCTTGTCCTGCCCGATGGGATTTGGTGTCGGTGGTTCGCTCGACAACGGCGGCGGATGGCAGGAGCTGGTCAACGCGTACGGATTCACCATCTCATCGCTTCTGACCTACCGCGAGCATCCGATTGACCGTATTCCCACACTCATTGCACACAAGCTTCCCGTGGCACTGGTCTACGGTGACAGCGATACGATTGTTCCGTACATCGAAAACGGAAAGGTTCTTGAGGATGCATACCGCAAGACTGACTTGCCGCTCTACTGCGTCGGCAAGGCGGACTGCGGACACCATCCGCACGGACTTGAGGACAATGGGGAGCTGCTTGCGTTCATTGCCGCGCAGATCCAGGCTTGATGATTTGAGGTGAACCTTATGTTTTCTGAAGTTTTGAAAAAACTGGCTGACAAAAATGCGGATGCCTTCCATCATGCGCCTGTTACGATCGGATTTCTCGGCGACAGCGTGACCAACGGCTGCTTTGAGGTGCTTCCCGCGCTGACCGATCATGGCGAAGAAGGCATTGATGTTGTGTTTGACCCCGAGAACAGCTATTCGGCGCACTTCAGACGGATGCTGCTCAATTTGTATCCCAAAGCACAGATCAACATCATCAATGCTGGCATTTCCGGCGACAGCGCGCCCGTGGGACTGGAACGCATGGATCGCGATCTGCTGCCGTATCATCCCGATCTGACGGTCGTTTGCTATGGACTCAATGACTGCGGCGGCGGGGATGACGGCATTGCGCGATACCACGATGCGCTGGTCAAGATCATCGAAAAATTGAAAGCGGCGGGAAGTGCGGTCATCGTGATGACGCCCCAGCCGATCTGTGCCCGTGTGCACACGCAGCTGCGCGGTGAGTGGCTGCGTGGCTATGCAAAGACGCTTTCCGAGAAGTTTTCCGACGGTGGATTTGACCGTTATATGCAAGCAGCACGTGCAGCAGCAGAGGAGACCTGTGTTTCGCTGTGTGATGTCTATGCCAAGTGGATGGCGATGTATCGCAGCGGTGTTGATATCACAGATCTCTTATCCAATTATCTGAACCATCCGACGAGGGAAATGCATCAACTGTTTGCGTCTTCCTTGATTGATACATTGTTTATGGGTTCATAACCCGAGAAAGAAAGGACTTGCAATGAAAACTGTAAAAGATAAATATTTGGTTGTTGGTGCTGATTTTGCCGGCTATCCACTGAAGGAAGCTGTTTGTGCGCATCTGCGCGCTAAAGGATGGAAGATTACCGACCTTGGTGTGACCGATCCGAGTGTTGAAGATACCGAGAATATGTTCCATCGCGTAGGTCTGCGTGTCGGTGCACAGATCTCTGAAGGTAACTTCGAGCGTGCGCTGCTGTTCTGCGGTAC
>JAFYTT010000371.1 GCA_017558715.1 Clostridia bacterium
AGTTCTGCACGATCATCCCGATAAATCCGTCATTCTCTGTGCACATGATCTGATACCGTCGTTGGAACGGGATGCAGCACGTACGCTGGTCTGTGAAAATCCCCGGATTGTCTGCGCATTTACCGGGCATACCCACAGAGACAACACACTGATTCTGCCTGCATCCTGGAGACATCTTCCTGTGTTCTACTGCGGCGATTTTTCCTACAACAGCGGTCGTGAGCAGACCAAGAACTGGGGTTACCGTCTGCTTGACCTCGCCGGCGATGTACTGTCCACCGAGTACATCAGAGTCTGATCTTCAGGATAGAAGGGAAACAAGAAGTTTATGGAATCACTGATTTTTGCAGTCAACGCAATCGCACCCATCGTTCTGACGGTTGCACTCGGCTATCTTCTTAAAAAGAAGAGCTTTATGGATGAGAAATTTACCAAAATGGCAAATAAGCTGGTCTTCCGCGTGTTTCTGCCGTGTATGCTGTTTCTCAATATATATAAAATCGAAACAATCGGCGATATCGAGTTTGGGTTTGTCATTTATGCCATTGGTATGGGGCTTGTTATTTTTCTGCTCGGTGTCCCTGCGGTTATCCTTGCAACAAAACAACCCGAACGGCGCGGCGTTCTCTGGCAATCGATTTACCGCTCCAATTACGCGCTGATCGGCATCCCGCTTGCACAGTCGCTGTTTGGAGAAGCGGGTGCGATGACGGCATCCCTGCTGTCTGCGTTTGTGGTTCCCACGTTCAATATCTGTGCCGTGATCAGTCTTTCTGTCTTCCAGCACACCGGTAAAAAGGTCGATGTGCGCAAAATGCTGCTTGATATTGCGAAGAACCCGCTCATTCAGAGTATTTTTGCAGGACTTGCAGTGCTTTGCGTCCGTGCGCTGTTTGTGAAAGTCGGAATTTCGTTCCGATTCTCGGATATCACGCCGGTTTATACCGTCTTTGATTATATGTCGAAAATGGCAACGCCGATGGCGCTGTTGTGCCTCGGTTCCCAGTTTGAGTTTTCCGCTGTTGCAGAATTGCGTCGGGAAATCATCTTCGGCGTGGTCGCGAGAACCATTGCGGTACCGATGATCGGTATCGGTGTGGCATATCTCTTTTTCCATGACTTTGGCGGTGCGGCGTTTGCCTCTTTTATTGCGCTGTTTGCAACGCCGGTTGCCGTATCCAGTGTGCCGATGACGCAGGAAATGGACGGAGACGTTACGCTTGCCGGTCAGCTTGTCGTGTGGACGACGCTGATTTCCGCACTGTCTATCTTCGTGGTGTCTTTTTTGCTCAAAGCCGCGGGCGTGTTCTGACATACAACTGCAAAGAAGACCGTTTTTTTACGCGGTCTTCTTTTTTCTATTGCAAATCCCGCATAAGTGTGATATAATGAACGCAACAGGGGTGTGGACGGCAGTCAGCACTCATCACCGAAACCATGGAGGTATTACAAATGGAACACAAGATTTTAGCCCGTTATCCGCTTGGTAATCCGCGCCGTATCTGGCAGCAGGACAACTTCGTCCTGTCTACCTTCTCGGCAAAGGGCAACAATATGCGCGGAATTCTGGAGACCTGTGCCGATGCTGATTTCACGATGGTGGAAATCGGCTGGGCAACCCACGAACAGGCAGAGGAAGCACTTCGTGTTTGTGAAGGACTGGAACTCGATCTCGTTTATCAGGACTTTTCTCTGTACGGCGGTATGCAGCTGCACCAGATGGACAGAAAGCCTCTGACGACGGCAGATGTCAAGGCAGTCAGCGATCATGTCAAGCCGTACAAGCATACGGTTGGCTATTATGTATGGGATGAACCGTATGTGGAGGATCAGCTTCGTGAAGCACGCCGTCAGGTAGATATGTTCCAGCGTGAAGATCCCACACGCTGTCCGTTTACCGTTGCCATTCCCAGCTATAACGATAAGTACACCTGGGAAAACGGCGAATTCGCAGGATATCTGGACAGATACTGCTCGATTATCGATCCGCCGATGCTGTCGCTGGACTACTATCCGATCGGTCTGCGCTGGTACACCGAGGAAAAACAGCTCGATGATTCCTATATGTGGCTCGATATCGGTCTGATGCGTGTCCTTGGCAGAAAGTATCAGATGCCTGTCTGGTTCTACTATCACGGTATGAATTATACAAAATACAAGAGATTTACGTTCCCGATGATTCGCATGAATATGTATTCTGCGGCTCTGTACGGTGCAAAGGGTCTGCAGCAGTTTACCTGTGTCGGCTCCACGGTTACCACGGACGGTATGCCTGATATTTTCTTTGATGAACAGAAGAAGATTCACCGCGAATTCAAGAAGCTCGGCAATACACTGATGGCGCTGGAAAATGTCAACGTCATTCACTCCGACGATCTGCTTCCCGAATGCGAGCACATGAAGGGCCTTGCGGAAACGATGGCTGACAGCCGTCATCTCGTCGGTACCCTCCCGAATCGCGTTTCTGTCGGTGAGTTTGAGGACGCATACGGCAATCAGTATCTGATGGTGCTCAACCGTGACTATGAGACCGACGCGGCGATTACGCTCGATCTCAAGGATAACAGCCGTATCTATGCGGTCAGCCGTGTTACCGGTCTGCAGGAAGTCATCTGGGACGAAACGAAGCAGATCAATGTCACACTCGCAAAGGGTGATGCGATTCTGTACCGTATCCAGCCTGCGGCAGAGGAAGCGTTCACAATCGAATACCGCCTGGAAAAATAAGTTTGATTCTTTGAAAACCGTCATTTTTGGCGGTTTTCTTTTTCGCGTTCATGCATCTGACACAAATTTATGATATACTGGATTTATCAAATAAAGGGAGAGTCGAAAATGGCGAAAAAATATCAAAGCGGTGTATTCCTTGGGGAAACGCGCAGACAGCGGACGGCACGGATGCGGAATTTTTGTGTGATTCTGGTATTGGTTCTGCTGACTGTGCTTGGATCGGTGTTCTTTGTGTCATGGCTGCTCGACCGTGCTGATTCCGTGCAGACAGGGAACCATTTGCCGCCCGTCGCAGAACAAACCGATACCGATACGGCGGCAGATACAGAACGGAATATCCCGGAGACGGAGACCGATGCGCCGGAGGAGACTGCTCCCGAATCGGCACCCGATATTCCGGATGCTGTTGTTGCGGTGACGGGAACGCCGTATAAGCCGTTATACTATACCCGTACATGGGCGGTTATGATCGACCCCGGTCACGGCTTTGACGATATCGGAACATCATCGGCGCTGCTTGGCGATGTCAACGAAGCGACGATCAATCTCGACATTGCCCTGCGTGTCCGAGAGCTTCTGTCGGAACACAAGGAAATCGCGGTGTTGATGACGCATGACGACAATGCTGTTGACGGTCGTATCAGCGCGGCGGATGGAGGAGAACCGCCTCTCAACAATCTCGTCCTGCTGACACCGGAGGATCGCGCCGTGCTTGCCAACGGACAAGACATCGATCTGTTTGTATCACTGCACTGTGACAGTATTCCCGATAAACCCGAAATCTCCGGCATGCGTGCGTATTATTACGACAGCGGCGATACCGTGGGTGCTCGTGATGCGGGTGCTGAGGCGCTGGCAACGAACATTGCCAATCAGTTTGGCTTGAAAATGGGCGATGACGCACCGACACCGATGGTCAAAACCATGACCGATGACAATGCGTTTTATGTCATCAAAAACATCGGTGTTCCGTCGGTGCTCTGTGAGGTTGGCTTTGTGACAAATCAAACGGACGCAAAACAGATGCTGGACGAGAACTGGCGTCAGGCGGCGGCTGAAGCGATTGTCAACGGGATTATCGAATATATCCGCTGTGCTGTGCATTGAAAGGGGTACGCGATGAGTGATCAGGCAGAAATTTTCTTTGATACCGATCAGCCGTGCTGTGTCGGCATCGACATCGGAACGACGACGGTCTGTGCCTGCGTGCTGAAGCTCGGAGACGGAACGCCGCACGCTGTTTACCGCACGGAAAACGGTTCTGATCTGCCGCCGCTGTTTGCAGGCGATCACAGACAGGATGCAGAGCGTATTTTTTCGCGGGTCCGTGAACTGACAGATGCGATTCTTGCCCGTTATCCCGGGGTATCTGCCATTGGGCTTACCGGGCAGATGCACGGGATTCTCTGCGCCGATAAAGAAGGTCGGGCGCTGACACCGCTGTACACCTGGCAGGACGAACGTGCGAGGGGCTTCTGCGAGGAAATATCGGACAAAACCGGATATCGCGTCTCGACAGGCTACGGACTTGCAACGGTGTATGCACTGATGCAGAACAGCGAATTACCTGCGGAGACGTCCTGTATCTGTACTGTCATGGACTACATAGCCGCAAAACTCTGCAGTGTTCCCGTCACGCAGATGCACACGACCAATGCAGCAAGTCTTGGAATTTACGACACGGAAAAACAGACCTTCGATGCGGAAGCACTGTGTAAAATCGGTATCCGTCCCACGCTTCTCCCAAAGGTAAGTAATACTGTCGGGATCATTGGACGGTATTGCGGCATCCCAGTCACGCTTCCGATCGGTGATAATCAGGCAAGTTTTATCGGCTCGGTCCGTGATCCCGAAACGACAGCACTTGCCAACTTCGGTACCGGAAGTCAGATTTCTCTGCTTGCACCTGCCAGTATGACGGAACCTTGCGGCGGTGCGGTGGAGATGCGCCCGTTTTCCGGTAAACGGTCTCTTTTGAGCGGTTCGGCACTTTGCGGCGGACGTGCATATGCATTGTTGGAGCGGTTCTTCGGCATGTACCGTTCTGCCCTTGGCGTCGACGACGGTACGCGGTACGACATACTGAATACCCTTGCCGCACAGGGGTATGAGGAGTTCTTGTCCGAGGGACAGCGGCTTTCTGTCCTGACTGCTTTCTGCGGCACAAGAGATGACCCCATGGCACGCGGTGCAGTCACGGGCATCAGCGACGCACTGTTTACACCGCAGGCACTCACGGCAGGTGTCCTTTATGGTATGGCAGAGGAGTTGTATGCGATGTTCTGTGCCGTACCGCACGATCAGATTACCGTACTGGCGGCCTCGGGCAATGCGGTTCGTCGGAATCCCGTTTTCTGTCAGATTCTGTCCCGGGTGTTTGATATGCCGGTACAGATTCCCGCAGCAGAGGAGGAAGCGGCGTTCGGTGCCGCGATGACATCCGCTGTCGGAACGGGCTATGCCGCTTCTCTGGAATCGCTCGGTTCTTGGGTCAATTACCAAACATAACAGGAGGAAACGTTCATGCTGTTTTCAACCTTTCCGTGTGCATACCGTTTTACGGTGACCGATCACGACTGTCAATACCGCATGGAGCAGGACGGCGGCACCGTTTTGGAGATTTCATATTGCGGCGGTACTTTATCCGTTGATTTATTTTATGATGCTGTGGATGAACCGCTTCGTCTGACGGCAGATGCCAAGGTTGGTGACGATATCATTTTGGCGTTTTACCCGTATCGTGTGGAACTGTACCGCAATGGGGAGCTTTGTGATGAGGAATGGCCTTTTGGTTCTTCACGCTTTGCAGGTGCACAGACGACGGTCTGCAATGTCAGCGCAGATGTGTGTGCAATGCCAATGCCGCCGGTTTCACAGGGTTCTTTCGTCGGTGCGGAAGGATGGCGTCCGGGCGGCGGTGTATTTGTCGGTGACTGTATGCCGTTTGTCTATGGAGATCGGTATCATGTATTGTATCTGAAGGACAGGCATCATCACAGAAGCAAATGGGGACGCGGTGCGCATCAGTGGGAGCATATTTCTACCGCCGATCTTGTGCATTGGGAGATTCATCCGATGGCGGTTGCCATTGATGACCCGATGGAGGGCTCGATCTGTACAGGTTCCCATATTTACGAGGGCGGACGGCATTATCTCTATTATACCGTGCGGAAATCCGACTGGTCACCGGCAACGATTGAACGCTCGGTGTCCGAGGACGGTCTGCATTACGAAAAGGACCGCACCTTCCGCTTTACGCTGAGCGAACACTACGATCAAAGCTCCGCTCGTGACCCCAAGGTGATTCGCGGCGCGGACGGACTTGCGCATATGTTTGTTACAACATCGGAAACCGCATCGGGCAACGGCGCACTTGCACATCTTGTCTCCGAGGACGGCGATCATTGGCGGGAGATCGGTTCGATCTATGTTTCTCCCGACCGCGATCAGCCGGAGTGTTCCGATTACTTTGAATACCGCGGCAAATACTATCTGATTTTCAGCCACCACGGTCGTGCGCAGTACCGCTATTCCGACCGACCGTTTGACGGCTGGATCATCCCCGAGCAGCCTGAGATTCCGTGCAGCTCCGTTCCCAAAGCGGGTATTTTCGGTGACCGCATCATTTTTGCCGGATTCCGCGGTATCGACGGCTATGCCGGTGTCATGACGTTTATGGAAGCGGACACCGATGATGACGGCGTGATGCGGTTTTTCCCGGTTGCGGAAATGTCGGAAAAGGAATGAAAATTTCTGAAAACCCCTTGCATTTCGGGGAAAAATATGATATACTAATACTATATTCAATATCGAAATGCAGTGAAAAAGGCAGCAAAAACGTACCATTGTCTGTACAGAGAGTCATCGCCGTCGGCTGAAAGCGATGATCATGACAGCGTTTGCGCACTTCCCTTTGGAGCAGGGCGGCTCAAATGTGATTGTATTCACACGGTAGGTCACCCCGGCTGACATCCGTTACCTTGTCTTGTGAGTTGCCCGCATCTGCGGGAATTCAGGTGGTACCACGGGAATGTTATGTCCCCGTCCTGAAACCAATCGGGACGGGGATTTTTTCGTTTTCCTGCGTTTTGAGAACAATATCAAATCAATGAAAGGACTAAAGTCACCATGATGGAAGAAATGATTGGCGGCATCCGCGCCGAGATTGAAGAAAAAATCGGTACGATCGACTCCTCCGCCGCATTATATGAATTCCGTAAGACCTTCCTTGATAACAAGGATGGCAAAATTTCCCAGCTGATGAAGGGCATGAAGGATCTGCCCAAGGAAGAAAAGCCCGCATTCGGTAAGGTCATCAACGAACTGAAGACCTGGGTCATCGAAACCTTTGATGCCTATGATGAAAAGATCAAAGCACTGGAGCTTGCAAAGAAGAACCAGGACGAGGCAATTGACGTCACGATGCCCGGTGTCAAGGCAGACGTCGGCGCACTGCATCCCGATACGATGATCATCAATGAGCTCATCGATATCTTCGCAGGTATGGGCTTTGAAATCTACGAAGGCAAGGAAATCGAAAACGATTACTACAACTTCACCGCACTGAACACCCCCAAGGATCATCCCGCACGCGATATGCAGGATACCTTCTATGTGTCCGAAGAATTCCTGCTCCGTACACAGACCTCCGCAGGTCAGATCCATGTCATGGAGAACGCAAAGCCGCCGATCAAGATTCTCTCCCCCGGTAAGGTTTTCCGTTCCGACGATGACGCGACTCATTCCCCGATGTTCTCCCAGATGGAAGGTCTGGTTGTCGATAAGAACATCTCTCTGTGCGATCTGCAGGGTATGCTCGATATCTTCTCCGCACGCATTTTCGGCGAAGGCGTCAAGACCCGTCTGCGTCCGTCTTACTTCCCGTTCACAGAACCGTCTGTCGAAGTTGACGTTTCCTGCTTTGCATGCGGCGGCAAGGGCTGCAAGCTGTGCAAGGGTACCGGCTGGATCGAGGTTCTCGGTGCGGGTGTCGTCAACCGTCACGTTCTTGAAAACTGCGGCATTGACCCCGATGAATATTCCGGCTTTGCATTCGGTATGGGCGTAGAACGTATCGCGATGCTGAAGTACGGCATCAACAACATCAAGGCACTGTTTGAATCCGATACGAGATTCGCAGACCAGTTCAAGAATTGATTGGAGGGAGAACGAACTATGTTAGCACCACTCAGCTGGTTAAAGGAATACGTCGATATCGACGTTTCGGCAAAGGAACTGGAAACCCTTCTGTTCTCCGCCGGTTTTGAAGTAGAAGAACTCCGTGAAGTCGGCGCGGACATCTCCGGCGTTGTCGTCGGTCAGGTGCTCACCTGCGAGCTGATTCCCGATACCCATATTCATATCTGCACCGTTGACCTCGGTGAATACGGTGTTCAGCAGATCTGCTGCGGCGCGGACAATGTCTGTGTCGGCGGCAAGTTCCCCGTTGCGATGGTCGGCGCGACCGTTTACGCAACCGCAAAGGACCATGTCACCATCGAAGGTGTCATGACGATTAAGAAGGGTAAGCTCCGCGGCGCAGAATCCAACGGTATGCTCTGCTCCGGTACCGAACTCGGTGTCACCGAGGATATGTATCCGGGTGCCGGCTACAACGGTCTGCTCGTCCTGCCCGAGGATGCACCGCTCGGCGCGGATGTCAAGCCGAT
>JAFYTT010000039.1 GCA_017558715.1 Clostridia bacterium
CATGATGCGCGTGTCACGCAGAAAATTCGGTCTTGACAGCGATGAGATCGTCGATGTTGTCAATCTGAAGCTGCCGATTGAGATGTTCGGTTCGTTTGATGCATCGGACGGTGTGTACCCTGCGTATCATATGAACAAGCTGCATTGGATCTCGGTGCTGCTGCCCGATGCGACGGATGATCTCATCGATCTTCTTGTAAATGCGAGTTATGAAGCAACAAAGGATAAGAAAAAGCGGAGAAAAAGCAATGATGATTGAGACGGAGGGACTGCTCCTGCGTGAAATGACAGAGGATGATTTTGATGCACTATATCGGATATTGGGGGACGCAGACACGATGCGGTACTATTCCTCTGCCTTTAACGAGACTGGTGTGAAAAGCTGGATTGCAAGGAATATCGAGCGATATCGGATCTTTGGATTTGGTTTATGGGCGGTATGTTTGAAGGAAACGGGTGAGGTGATCGGCGACTGCGGATTGACCATGCAGCTGATTGACGGTCAAATCAAGCCGGAAATCGGCTATCATATCAGGGCAGACAAGCAACGAAACGGTTATGCACGGGAAGCCGCGATTGCCGTCAGAGATTGGACATTTTGCAATACCCCGTTTTGTGTCATATATTCCTATATGAAATCTTCCAATGTGCCATCGATCCAAACTGCGATTTCCTACGGATGCAAGCAGGTCGATGAATTTGCGGATGCGGTGAATGGCATGACAAAGGTGTTCGCTGTTTCGCGTGATGCTTGGATATCTTTGGGTATGCCCATGCAAAATACATGACTTTCTTAAGAATCAGAACAAGGAGAAAATAAGCATTATTATGGCATATTATCTGATGACATTCAGTCCTACAGGAGGCACAAAACGAACCGCTGATATCCTCGCATCCGTTATTGCGGATCAGTGGAATCACATCGATCTGCTCCGTCCGATTTCGGAAATCAGCCTGACCGCTGATGATATCTGTCTGATCGCTGTCCCGTCCTTCGGCGGCAGAATCCCGACAACGTCCGCAGAACGGCTGGCAAATATCCACGCAAACGGTGCACGGGCAATTCTTGTCTGTGTATACGGCAACCGCGCATATGAAGACACGCTCAGTGAGTTGCAGGATGTGCTGACTGACTGTGGATTTGACTGCGTTGCCGCTGTAGCAGCCATTGCGGAGCATTCCATTATCCGTGAATTCGGAGCAGGCAGACCGGATGCCGATGACAGTGCACAACTGATCGCCTTTGCGGAAAAGATCAGGGAACGCCTTGAGAATCCTTCAGACAAGCCGCTGGTTGTTCCGGGCGAACATGGTACATATAAGCCATTCAAGAACACACCGTTTGTTCCTGCTGAAACCGATGGCTGTGTCAACTGCGGAACCTGCGCTGATTCTTGCCCGACCGGGGCGATCGGTGATACACCGGATAAGATCGATCCGGAGCGATGCATCAAGTGTATGCGCTGTGTGGCAGTATGTCCTACAGGGGCACGGAAGCTGGACGAGACGGTTTATGTGGCACTGCGGGAGCGGCTTGCGGCGGTTTGCGGGACACGGAAAGAGAATGAGTTGTTTTTGTGATGGAAGAGGGGAACCTTTTCAAAGAAAAAACAGCGGATACCGTGGTCGGTGTCTGCTGCTTTTTTGTAAGTGTGCGCATAACGAAAATTGCATAAGAAAATGTGAGTGCGCTTACGAACACTCCATTGGTCGCCCACATGCAACTTTATCCGAACACGGAATGTCCGTAAAGAGCACGGTTTTTGAGCCGTAGCCGAAGTTTAATGTAAGTAAAAATCGGTCATTGTATAGAAAAACTGTATTGACGAAAACATCGATAAGCTGTCTGCGTTCCTCAAGTCTCGTCAGATCAAAGTTTCGCATATAGCGGAACCAAGCCCAAAGCTCATCCTCGGTTCTCAAAGGCCGCTTCATGTTTTCGATCAAGATCTTGTCTTCCAATTCACGCTTGGTAACCTCCAACGTCTCAAGGCGCTGCTTTGTGGACGGTGTGATGATACCTTGCTCGATAGCCGCTATCAGATTGTCAATGGAGCGTTGTGTGTCGGAAAGATTCTTTTCAAGATATGGGATAACCGTGTTTTCTTGTTGCTGATACTCCAAATATTTGTGTACTACGTCGCCGATAAAAACATCGTCATGGAGAACGACTTTGACTTCGTCAAGTACCGCATCTTCGATCCATTTTTTCTTAACAGGCTTGCGCTTGCATCCCGTTTTCTTTTTCGCGCTGGAGCATTTGTAATAATGATACGTCGCTCCGCTTTGGCTCGTACCGCTTTCACCAAACATCAAGGATTGACAATCACCGCAAAACAACTTGGTTGTCAGAAGATAATCGTCTTCCGCCTTGTGCCTTGCGGGAGCCTTTTTGTTTTTCGCAAGCTTTTCTTGTACTCTATCGAAAAGGTCTTTCGGGATAATCGCAGGGATACCGTCGGGAACGAGAACCTCTCGGTATTTATATTCACCGATGTAGAAGCGGTTTTGAAGCAACCTTGACACGCTATTCAAATTGAGTTCACCGCCACGCTGATTTTTAAGACCGTGTTGATTCAGAACGGCAACGATCTCTTTCATCGTGCGCCCCTCATCGTACAATGTGAAGGCTTCCACGATGTACGGCGAGGTGATGGGATCAACGTGATAGTTCTGATCCTTGTCTACTGAAAAGCCAATGGGTGAATATTCCGCACAAACCTGAACACCTCGACCGCCGAAGTTGAACACCCTGACCGCTGGGGTTGAACAGTCCCACCG
>JAFYTT010000372.1 GCA_017558715.1 Clostridia bacterium
GCATGGGAGGTACCCAGCAGATAGTCTTCATACTTTGCGTCAGCCTTGAGACACGGCCAGATGAATTCGGTGATATATTCTTCGCGCAGGTCCTCAATATACAGCTTGGAAGCGCCGGTCTTGATTGCCTTTTCTTCCAGACCGTCAAGCTCGGTACCCTGACCGACGTTGCCGGAAACCGCGATGACTTCACAGTTGTTGTAGTTTTCCTTCAGCCACGGGATGATGATGGAGGTATCCAGACCGCCGGAGTAGGCGAGAACGACCTTTTTGATGTTTTCCTTTTTCATGATGTTTGCCTTTCTTTTATATCAAGTCATTATTTATCAAAACGATGGTATAATTATACAATATTTCGAGAAAAAATGCAAGATGCAGAATGACGAAAAACAGATAGGTTATGCATATCATACTATGCATATAAGACAATTACCGCATTTTTCGAGCATCTTTCGGGGGATTTTGCGCGACATTCGGCAATATACAGAAAAATGTATATTTATTTCAATCACAATTGTATTTGTGGATATTCACACAATTTTTGATGAATCATCGAAACAGCACAATCCGTGCTTTCAAAACAGCTTTCACTCGGTCTGTAATATCAGCACGGTCACGCGCAGGATAATACTCTGTCAAGCACGGCAGAACAGCCCCAATCGCATCCTCGATATCCGATCGGTCAGGATGAAGATGCACACCGAACTGCGCCTGTGCCGTATGCATCATGCGCGAGAAGTTCATCGAAAACGGTGCGGCACGGAGGGATGACAAGAGTGCCTGCGGTGCAATATCATAGCGGCAGACCTGCGTATTGGACAAAAGCGCGGCACCGAGATCAAAAATCGGACAGTAGTCAAAGCCGCCATCGACTGTGCGCAGAACCGCGATGTTGTTCAGATGTCTGTCATCGTTTGCAAACAGTGTATCGATCTCAAAAAGCAATGTCAGATATGCACCGAAGTCATCCAGTCCCGTCATCTGACGGATCGTATCGGCAAGCCATAGAATACGTTGTTTGTCGGAGGGCAGACCCGCCATGACAGCACGGTAATCGGAACCGATGTACCGCCGCAGAAGCTGTGCCGCCGTAACAACAGACTGTCCGTTCATAAGAAAATCGGGAGAAGAGCAGCCGGTGCGCAGTTTTCCGTCGACGGTGAGCATTTCCATGTGATAGGGAACCGCCCGAAATGGAATCTCCCATTTTGACAGAAGATGAGAGCACAGCACTTCCGCAAGTGCTTCATAACCGAACAGATCGAGCTTGTACCATCGACCGTCCTCACACCATTTTTCCTGGTTTCCTTTGGAGGAGGTCAGTGCAATCTGACGGACTTCTTTTTTTGGTGCGCTCATAGCAGTACCGCCTCCATCCACTGGTGATCCTCCGCCATTCTGCCGCCTGTTTTCTGCACGATATCAAACACATTGTACTCGTCCACACCGATGGCATCGAGATAGCTGCGCAATCCCGCACGGGTGTGCGGCATACAGCGATCCTCCAGAAATTCCAGCAGATCGTCCCATGTCGGCGTCAAAACGCTGCCAAACGCCGTGACTACCCAATCATCCGTGTAATTTTCCACACAGACGGTATGTGCATCCTCGTCTGCAAGAATGACAGAGCAGAGCTTATCCGCATCATAATAGGTAAACTGCCAGAGCCGATGTCCCGCCGCCCGGGAGGTTTCCTCAAACTTGGACAGCGGAATCGGCATCGGTTGTTTCTTGGGATGTTTCATTGTAAATTACGCTTCCACCAGCGCACAGAACTGCTCGACATCTTCCGCAAACGCGGCAAGACCGGCTGCCCAGAATGCTTTGTCGGTCAGGTCAACGCCCGCAATCGCCGCGGCATCCTCAACCGTGCATACAGAGGTGGCATTGAGCAGCTTTTTGTACATCGGCACAAAGTCCGCACCCATTTCCTCGTACTTTGCATACAGACCGCGTGCGAACAGACCGCCGAATGCATAGGGGAAATTGTAGAAGGACAGACCGCCGGAATAATAGTGGCTCTTGCAGACCCACATATAGGGATGGAGTGTGCTCTCGTCCAGACCCTCTCCGTAAGCCTGCTTCTGTGCATCAAGCATCAGCGCGCAAAGGCGGTCGGCATCGAGGAATTCACTCTTTCTGTGCTCAAAGACGGATGCTTCAAACAGGTAACGGGAGTAAATATCGCAGAAGATCTGCGCGGCATCCTGCAGGCGGGATTCGAGCAATGCCAGCTTTTCGTTCTTATCCTGTGCACGGGCAATGGCGGTGCCGGTGACGAGCGTTTCATTGAATGTCGATGCGGTTTCCGCGACGGGCATGGTGTAATCCTGCGTCAGGGAGGAGTGGGAGAAGACCATTTTATCGTGGAAGGAGTGGCCGAGCTCATGCGCCAGCGTGACGACATCACCGAATGCGCCGTCGAAGTTGGTCAGCACGCGGCTCTGTCCGATCGGTGCAATGCCCATATCGAACGCACCGCCGACCTTGCCTTCCCGCGGGAAGAAGTCGATGCGGCGTTCCTCAAAGGATGCCTTTACCATATCGTGCATTTCAGCGTCAAAGCCCGCAAAGATATCGAGCAGATAGTCCTTTGCTTCCTCGACGGTATATTTTTTGTCCATGCCGCCCATCGGTGCGAACAGATCCCACCACGGCAGACCCTTGCCCTCTCCGTGACCGAGCGCCTTTGCCTTGGCACGCAGATAGCGGCGGAAGTGGGGCATATAATCGACCATCGCACCGAGCAGCGCATCGAGCGTTTCGCGCTTCATGCGGGATGCCTTGAGAGCCTTGTCCAGGGGAGATTCATAGCCGCGGA
>JAFYTT010000373.1 GCA_017558715.1 Clostridia bacterium
CCTCTGATTTCCTCAAGGATCATCTCGGGTCTGCGGCTGCGTTCTCTGCCGCGCACATACGGTACGATACAGTAAGTACAGAAGTTGTTGCATCCGTACATGATCGATACCCATGCCTGTTTATCGCTGACACGGCGGACAGGAATGCCCTCGGCAATGTTGCCCGCATCCCCGGCATCCAGGAAGAACTGACGCTTGTGCTCATGCAGATATCGGTACAGAATTTCGGGCATACGGTAAAGCATGCTTGTACCGAACAGGAAGCTGACATACGGATAGCTGTGCTTGATACGTTCCTTGCGTGTTTCCTGCGAGACCATACATCCACAGATGCCGATGATAAGCTCCGGCTTCTTTTCTTTTAAGTGCTTGAACTGTCCCGTGATGGACAGCGCACGCTCCTCGGCGTGTTCTCGTACAGCACAGGTATTGATCAGGATCAGATCGGCATCGTCCGCAGATACAGCCGCCGCATACCCCATTGCCTCCGCCATACCCGCAAGACGCTCACTGTCCGCTTCGTTCTGCTGACAGCCAAAGGTCTGGACATAACAGCGGCGGGGAAAACCGTGCTCTTCGGTATAGAGCCTGTTCCATGCGGCAATCTGTTCGGTGTAGGCACGCTGCTGCGCCATTTCGGCATCCGTAATCGTGCGTGTTTGTTTTGTTGTTTCGGTCATGTTATCTGTTTTCCATTTCTCCGGGTTACTCGTTGATATCCTCATAAAACAGCTGAACTGTCATGCTTGTACCGTCATGAGAGGCATGGTAGATACGGTTGGTCTGCCGCAGAAGCGGTGTCCCCGCGGAGGCTGTTTCGTTGACGGCGGAAATTGCCGCAGTCAGCGCCTCCTCCAATGCATAATCGGTGATGCCGAGTGTCGGTTCCAACCGAAATTCCACACATCCAACCGTATGACTCTGTGCCGCCGTTAAAAGTTCTGTCAGCGTTGGCAGAAGCGCACTTTCATCGGCAATATAACAGCCTTGCTGTTCATAATAATTCTGTGTGACACCGCTTTCCGGGAATCCGGTATTTTCTGCGGGCGTATGATCGGCTGACATTTCCGCAAACGACAGAAAATAGTACCCGTGGAACGGAAGTGTATCCTCATCAACGCCATCCATGGCAATGGTCGCCGCCGCATCATTCCACATGACATCGGTATACCCCGTTACGCCGTCCAGCGTCAGGACATTCCATGCGTGTTCACCTTCGGTATCACGTGTCGAAACCGTACCGTTGACCAGGGCGCAGTCAATTCCCGCTTCTCGGCAAACAAGCGTATAGAGAAGTGCGTAGCCATAGCTGTCCGCATCACCTGTTAGGGCATCATACGCCGTCGCATGTGCGGATACCGGTTCTGCGGAATACCGACAGTGCTGTGTCAGGTTATCATGCAGCAAAAGTGCAAATTCCGCATCGGACAGCGCCTGTGAAAGTCCGTCCTGCGTCAGAGCATCGGCAAAATCAGACAGTGCACGGCGGTGCTCTTCCCCATCGGAGCGATACGACAGCGTCATATATGCGGCATTGTCGCCCGCAACCACGGCACACTCCGACGGAATCAAATCGCAGAACAGCGGATGGTCATAGAGCACCGCATCAAATGCAGCGGAAAATTCCTTTTGTGTCGGGACAAAGGCAAGATATGCAGTTTTTGTATCCCGCGATGCCATTGCATCACAGAGGACATCATACAACTGCTGTTCTCTGGCGTCCAGTGCATTGTAATTCCAAAGGCCGTCCCGTATCAGGATTTCCGTTCCGGATGCCGATGATGCCGCGTCAAACTGTACATCGGATATGGCTTTTGCACCCAAATACAATCCCGCCAGAGCCAGCAAAGACAGCGGCCAAGCGGCATATCCGGACAGCCGTTTTTTCTGTTTTTGCGTCATCGGACATCCTCCTTCCTTTTTTGCAGTACGTCAAATTACACTCGATTCATTTTATTATATCATATTCTTATCGGAATCTCCATCACATCCGCAATGAATTTACAGTTTCTTCACATTTTTCGTCGTTTTTTCCGCGTGTAATCAAACTTTTTTGGGCAAAAGGATAGACAAATACATATTTATATGGTATACTATTTATATATTGGTATCTTTTATACGCCATTTTTCAAACGGAGTCAATTCCGTATTCCGATATACAGAAAGGATCGATCACCATGGATTATCAAGCACTTGCCGAGCTTCTCTTCCCGAATGTCACAGCGACCATCGAGGAAATCGAAGCGCGTTACCCCGCACGTGACCTGCCCGAGGGCGCAAAGGTCACCCGTTTCGCACCCAGCCCCACAGGCTTTGTTCACTTCGGCGGCATGTATCAGGCTGTCGTCGACGAACGTCTGGCACATCAGTCGGGCGGCGTCTTCTTCCTCCGCATCGAGGACACCGACGGTCAGCGTGAGATCAAGGGTGCTGTTGAAGCATTGATCCGCACACTTTCCGACTACGGCGTTTCCTATGATGAGGGCTTCAAGATGGACGAGAACGGCGAGCTGGTTGAGGTCGGCGCGTACGGTCCGTACAAGCAGTCCCAGCGTGCGGAACTGTACCATGTTTTCGCAAAGAAGCTTGTCGCTGAAGGCAAGGCTTATCCGTGCTTTACCACCGCAGAAGAGCTGGAAGAAATCCAGGAAACCGACAAGAAGGCAGAAATCAAGAACACCGACTGGCATGTCGCGGCAGAACAGAAGCGTGCGGCAATGCTGGCAGGCAGACAGTTCACGATGGATGAAGTCAAGGAACACCTTGCAAACGGCGACCCGTTTGTCATCCGTATTCTTGCAAACGGCGACCCCGAAAAGAAGACCAAGTTCACCGATATGGTCAAGGGCAATCTTGAGGTTCCCGAAAACGACGAAGACTTCGTTCTGCTCAAGTCCGACGGTATTCCGACCTACCACTTCGCACATGCCGTTGACGATCATCTGATGAAGACGACCCACGTCATCCGCGGTGAGGACTGGCTCCCTTCCCTGCCCAAGCACATCATGCTGTTCAACTATCTCGGCTTCAAGATGCCCAAGTACCTGCATACCGCGCAGATCCTCAAGACCGATGAAAACGGCGGCAAGAAGAAGCTGTCCAAGCGCGATATGGGTGCTAAGATGGACGACTACCGCGAAATGGGCTATGCGACCGAATGTGTCTGGGAATACCTTCTCACGCTGCTCAATTCCAACTTCGAGGAATGGCACGCGCAGAATGCCGATAAGTCTTATCTCGACTTCCCGTTCAACATCAAGAAGATGGCGGTTTCCGGCTGTCTGTTCGACTTCACGAAGCTCAATGACGTATCCAAGAACGTCCTCTCCCGTATGACCGCAGAGGAAATCTACGAAAAGTTCCTTGACTGGGCAGAACAGTTCGATCCCGATTTCGCCGCCCTTCTGAAGGCAGATCCCGACAAGGCAAAGGCAATTTTCGCCATCGGCCGCGGCGGTAAGAAGCCGAGAAAGGACCTTTGCACCTGGAACGATGTCAAACCTTACATGGGCTTCTTCTACGCGCCGTACTTCACCGTCGACCGCGCACCGCTTGCAAAGTTTGATGCATCCGATGTTAAGGCAGCATGCGAGCAGTTCCTTGCATCCTACACCCCCGCCGACGAAATGAACGTTTGGTTTGACAAGATCAAGGTCATTGCCGACAACCTCGGATTTGCATCCGACATGAAGGCATATAAGGCAAATCCCGAAAACTATAAGGGCAGCGTCGCCGACATTTCGATGTTCCTGCGCATTGCTGTCTGCGGACGCGAAAACGCACCCGATCTTTACACCGTCATGCAGATTCTCGGTGAGGATGAGACCCGCGCGAGAATCAATGCGCTGATTGCATAAGCGATTGCTTTTAAGGAGAATAAAATGGAAGAAATCAAAGAAGTAAAAGCGTCCAATTTTATCTGGGACGCGATTGAAGAAGACCTGGCAGCAGGCAACTACACCTCTGTTCACACCCGTTTCCCGCCGGAACCCAACGGTTATCTGCACATCGGTCACTGCAAGGCACTCGTCATTGACTTCGGTACCGCAAAGAAGTTCGGCGGTCTGTGCAACCTCCGTATGGACGATACCAATCCCGCAAAGGAAGACACCGAATATGTCGATGCCATCAAGGAAGACATCCACTGGCTCGGCTTTGACTGGGATGACCGCTTCTTCTACGGCTCCGATTACTTTGAAGCAGACTACGAATACGCCGTTGAGCTGATCAAAAAGGGACTTGCTTACGTCTGTGAGCTGACCGCTGAACAGTTCCGCGATCCCAAGTACTGCGGTGATGTCAACACACCCGCCGTTTCCCCGTGGAGAGACAGACCGATTGACGAATCCCTCGATCTGTTTGAACGCATGAAGAACGGCGAATTCCCCGAGGGCAAGTACACCCTGCGCGCAAAGATCGACCTCGCATCGGGCAACTTCTGTATGCGTGACCCCGTTCTTTACCGCATCCGCTATATCGAACACCACAGACAGGGTACCAAGTGGTGCATCTACCCGATGTACGACTTTGCACACCCGATCCAGGACGCCATCGAAGGCATTTCCCATTCCCTCTGCTCTCTCGAATACGAAATCCACAGACCGCTTTATGACTGGGTCATCGAGAACTGCTCTGTTCCGTCCAGACCCCGTCAGATCGAATTTGCACGTCTGAACATGACCAATACCGTCATGTCCAAGCGTTTCTTGCGCCATCTCGTTGAATCCGGTCTTGTGGACGGCTGGGACGACCCGCGTATGCCTACCCTCTGCGGTCTGCGCCGCCGCGGTTATACGCCCGGTTCCATTCTCGACTTCTGCTCCCGCATCGGTGTGTCCAAGGCAAACTCTCTCGTTGAGATCGGTCTGCTCGAAGCATGTGTCCGCGATGAGCTGAACGAAAACGCACCGCGCCGCATCGCTGTTCAGAATCCCATCAAGATCGTTGTTGACAACTATCCTGCCGATAAGGTCGAATATTTCGAGGTTCCCAACCATCCGCAGCATCCCGAAATGGGAATCCGTCAGGTTCCGTTTACAAAGGAACTCTATATCGATTCCTCTGACTTTGCGCTTGTTCCGCCTCCCAAGTTCTTCCGTCTGAAGCCCGACTCCGAGGTTCGTCTGATGGGCTCCTATATTATGAAGTGCGGCGAGATCATCCAGAACGAAGACGGTTCCATCAAGGAAATCCACACCACGGTGGATCTGGAATCCGGAAACGGCAATCCCGTTGACGGCAGAAAGATCAAGGGTACCATCCATTGGCTGTCCGCTGATTACGCAGAAGAAGCAACGGTCATTCTCTACAACCGCCTCTTTACGGTTGAAAACATGAACGAAATCGATTCCGCCGACTACGACAAGTACCTCAATCCCGAGTCCGCTGTCACCGTCGAGCATGTCAAAGTCGAAAAGGCACTTGCCGATGCCAAGCCCGGCGAGCAGTTCCAGTTCGTCCGTGACGGCTACTACTGCAAGGATACCAAGCGCGAAAACACCTTCAACCGTGTCGTCACGCTCAAGGATTCCTTCAAGGCATAATTCCAGACATTCTATAACCCTCCCGGAATACAACCGTATTCCGGGTCGTTGTTTGAAACCGACATGTCATGCAATGAACGCGTGACAGGTAGGCGAGGCTTTATGATATCGTCGCGCCATCGTTTTCAGATGACAAGGAATCCCCCGCACGTCCCAAATAACAGGAAACGGAGAAATCACCTTGTCCACAAGAAAAATTTACATTCTGCTGACGAAGTTCGGCGATATTCGCGGACGCATCCTGTCCGCTATGTCAGGAAACTATTATACGCATGTCTCCCTCGGTCTGCAGGAAGACCCCGGCACCTTTTACAGCTTTGTACTCAAAGGCTTCCGCATCGAGACGCTGTCCCGCTATCTCAAACCGGGCAGAGAGCCTTACCCTGTCAAGCTGTATGAGATCGAGGTTCCCTCGAAAACCTACGAGAAGATCAAAGAAAAGATTGAATATTTCGTTGCATACAAGAGCCGCATGCACTATACGACCATGGGTCTGTTTCTGTCGCTTCTGCGGATTCCCTATCAGCGCAAATTCAACTTCTTCTGTTCGCATTTCGTCGCGCATATTCTGCAGCAGGTCGGTATTGTTCCGGCACATCACAAGCCGGCGCTGTATCTGCCGCAGGATCTTTCCAATGTTCCCGGCTCGACACTGCTCTTCTCGGGAAATATGCAGACACTGCTTGTCTATCTCGGCATCATGATGCCGGCGGAATATACTGTGAAAGTCTGAATCAAACACAAAAAAACAGCGCATACCGTTTTATCCGCGGTATGCGCTGAATTTTTCTTCTCAATGCTTGTGGTCGTGCGCATCAAACTTGCCGTGCAGATCGTAGTACCATACCCCGTCTGTCATACGGAAGCCGAGCCACTTGATCAGATGCTCGTTGTCGCCGTCCTTGGCTTCAAAATACGCCTCATGTGTACCGGTTAAATCCATGAAATTGAGCGTCTGCCGTCCCATGATGAACA
>JAFYTT010000374.1 GCA_017558715.1 Clostridia bacterium
GTTGGAAATACCGACATACAGAGCGCGGCCGGAACGAACGATGTGATCGAGTGCCAGCGCGGTTTCCTCCATCGGCGTATCGGGGTCGGGTCTGTGGTGATAGAAGATATCGACGTAGTCAAGCTGCATGCGCTTCAGACTCTGATCAAGACTGGAAATGAGATACTTGCGGGAGCCGCCGTCACAGCCGTAAGGACCTGCCCACATGCCGTAGCCGGCTTTGGTGGAAATGCAGAGCTCATCGCGGTACGGACGCATGGACTTTGCCATGACACGACCGAAATTCTCCTCCGCCGATCCGCCGACGGGCTGACCGTAGTTGTTTGCAAGGTCAAAGTGAACGATACCGCCATCAAACGCGGTGTGGATCATCTCCTCAATGGTGTACATCGGTACGGTAACACCGAAGTTCTGCCAAAGACCGAGGGAAATTGCGGGCAGCTTCAGACCGGATCTGCCGAGGCGGTTGTAGGGCATTTTGGAATAACGCGCAGGATTTGCACAATACATAAACAATCTCTCCTTGTTGTTTTTTGATCATTATAACATATCCTGTACCGCATTGCAAGTCTATCCCGGAAATCTCTGCAAAACTGTCCGTTTTTTCTTCGAGAACGCGGATTTTATCGGCAAACCTCTTGATTTGTACATCATTTTATGCTATACTTATTCTGTTATCATCGGGAATTTGTTCTCTGAAAAACAGGCATCTTTCCCGTTTCATAACCTTGGATATAAGGAGACTTCATCTATGGCACAAAAGCCTCAAAACAATAAAAATACCTGTTCTGCACTGATCGGTGACGTCTGCGACACGTTCCGCTGGGCAGGCACACAGATCCGCAAAAACGCAGATCAGATTCCCGCGGCAGGTAAGGTCATCGCCGCCATCGACGAGATCCGCGACGAGGTTCGTGTTGTCAAGGAACGCGACCCTGCGGCAACGTCCGATCTCGAAGTGCTGCTGCTCTACTCCGGTCTGCATGCGGTGCTCGCGCACAAAATTTCCCACAGACTGTATAAAAAAGGACACTTCTTCTCCGCACGTGCTGTCAGCCAGGCGGCAAGAGCGATCACCGGCATTGAAATCCACCCGGGTGCAACCATCGGCAAAGGATTCTTTATCGACCACGGAGCCGGGGTTGTCATCGGTGAAACGGCGGAGATCGGCGACAACTGTACGCTCTATCAGGGCGTGACCCTTGGCGGTACCGGTAAGGATACAGGCAAACGTCACCCGACGCTCGGCAACGGCGTTATGGTCGGTGCGGGAGCCAAGGTACTCGGTCCGTTCAAGATCGGCGACAACGCCAAGATCGCGGCAGGTGCTGTTGTTCTTGAAGCGATTCCCGAGGACTGTACGGCAGTCGGTATTCCCGCGCGCGTTGTCAAGTGCAAGAACAGCAAGATCAACTGCGAAGCAAACAAAAACCTCGACCATGTCCACATTCCCGACCCCGTTTCACAGGAGCTTTGTAAGCTTCGCGAGCAGCTGCGCCGTCTGGAAGAGGAAATCGATCGCATGAAAACAGAAGAATCACAGAAAGAGAGCTAACAATATGAAATTATATAATTCCTTAACCCATACCCGCGACGAATTCGTCACCCACGAGCCGGGCAAGGTGACCATGTACACCTGCGGTCCGACCGTATATCACTTTGCACACATCGGCAACCTCCGCTCCTATATCATGGAAGACGTGCTGGAAAAGTACCTGTCCTATGCGGGCTATGATGTCAAACGTGCAATGAACATCACCGACGTCGGTCATCTGTCCTCGGACGGCGATACCGGTGAAGACAAAATGCTGAAAGGTGCAAAGCGCGAGCACAAGACCGTCATGGAAATCGCGCAGTATTATACCGACGCATTTTTTGCAGACTGCGCAAAGCTGAACATCAAGATTCCCGAAATCGTCGTTCCGGCAACGTCTTATGTCGATCACTTCATTGAAATGGTCGAAAAGCTGATCGCCGACGGCTATGCGTATGAAGCAGGCGGCAACATCTACTTCGATACCTCCAAGCTCGACGAATATTATGTCTTCAACAAGCAGAACCAGGAGGATCTGGCTGTCGGTGTCCGTGAGGGCGTTGAAGAAGATGGCAACAAGCGCAACAAGTGCGACTTCGTCCTGTGGTTCACCAAGTCCAAGTTTGACGATCAGGAACTGAAGTGGGATTCTCCGTGGGGCGTCGGCTATCCCGGCTGGCACATCGAATGTTCCGCAATTTCTCTGAACACGCTCGGCGAATACCTTGACCTGCACTGCGGCGGTATCGACAATGCATTCCCGCACCATACCAATGAAATCGCGCAGTCTGAAGCTTACCTCGGTCACAAGTGGTGCTCCCAGTGGTTCCATGTCCTGCATCTGAATACCAACGACGGCAAGATGTCCAAGTCCAAGGGTGAATTTTTGACCGTTTCTCTGCTCGAGGAAAAGGGCTACGATCCGCTCGTTTACCGTTTCTTCTGCCTGCAGTCTCACTACAGAAAGTCCCTCGTCTTCTCCTGGGAGGGTCTTGACAACGCGCGTGTTTCCTATGACAAGCTCATCGACCGTATCGCATCTCTTGTCCCCGGCGGAGAAGTCAACGAAGCGGCTTGCGAAAAACAGCTGAAGGCTTTTGCCGATGCGATGGACAATGACCTCAACACAGCAATGGCTGTCACAGCACTTTACGATGTCCTCAAGGCAAAGATTTCCGACGCAGACAAGCTGTGGCTGTTTGAACGCTTTGATTCCGTTCTGTCCGTCGGTCTGCTTGACGCGGCAGCAAAGAAGCGCGAAGCACTTGCACGCGAAAAGGCAGAAGCGGAAGCCGCTGCAGCCGCCGAAAGAGCAGAGGCCATGAAGGATCCGTTCGTTGCGGAAATCTATGCGGCAATTGACGAACGCGCGGCTGCCAAGAAGGCAAAGAACTTCGCACGTGCCGATGAAATCCGCGCAGAGCTGCTTGCAAAGGGCGTTACGCTGATCGATACCCCGCAGGGAACGACTTATAAGATCGGTGAATAAATTTTCTGTATCCCCGGATCGTGTTCTTCACAGAGCACGATCCTCTTTTTTGCCAATCACGAAAGAATTGACAAATCCGTGCTTTTTGTGGTATAATAACAAAAAGCACAATCCCGATCAAAGCACAGAGGAGGTGTTCCCGATGAAACGTATGATTCTATATATTCTCATCCTGTTCTGTGTTTTGACCGTATGCACGGGCTGCCGCGAAAACACGCTGTCTGACGTGCCGTCGACAGAACCGCTCACCGACACCACCGGGTTCGAGATCCGTTACCGCATCTGTGCCACCGGCGGCGGACGAATCGATGGCTGGACATCACAGCACGGTCAGACGGGCGAGGAAGCCCAAATGGCAGTCACCGCAATCCCGAAATTCGGGTATCGGTTTTCCGGCTGGAGCGACGGTGTCAAGGAGGCAGAACGGCACGATACCTTCGGAGAAACCGATCAGACAATCATCGCCAACTTCTCCTTTGACCGCAGAGAGCTCCCCATTCTGTCCATCATCACCGCCACGGGAAAAGACGTAACCTCCAAGGACATCTATACCGACGCGACGGTTTCCCTATGCAATACCGGCTATGCCGCACATGAAATGAGCGGTGTATCAGCCGATATCCGCGGTCGCGGCAACGCCACATGGACCCATGAAAAATTATCCTACCGCATCCGTTTCGACAAGAAGCAGCAGCCGCTCGGACTGGGTACTGCGCCTGACCGCACATGGGTGCTGATGGCAAACCACTGCGATCAGACCCTTCTGCGAAACGCCCTTGCCGTCGATCTTGCCAATCGCCTCGACGGCATCGATTTCAATGCATCCGCCGCACATGTGGAGTTGTATCTCAACGGAGAATACCGCGGTGTTTATCTGCTGACCGAACAGATTCAGGTCGATGCCGCGCGCGTCGACATCGGAGCAGAAGAAGAGGGTTATGATCCGATGGCAGTCGATGCGGGATTTTTGGTCGAGCTTGACAGCTATTCCGAACCGCCCTATGAATTTCATATCGATGACAAGCGCTATCAAGTCAAAAGTGAAATCCGCACAAACGAACAGTTTGACTATATCCGCGATTATATCACCAAAACCAATGCAGCTATCCGCGGAGGAGACCGTGACACGATCACCGCACTGGTCGATCTGGACTCCTTCATCGACGGCTATATTTTAGAGGAATATTTCAAAAACATCGATGTCGGCTGGTCTTCCTTCTATATGCACAAAAAACCCGGAGGAAAGCTGATTCTCGGTCCGTTCTGGGACTTTGATTTGGCGGCAGGAAACGACCACCGACTGGACAACGGCTCTGCGGAGGGACTGTACGTCGGACGCTACCGCCGCGACTTCAGCCAATACCACCCGTGGTTTACCGCACTTGCGGAACAGGCATGGTTTCGCCTGGAAGTCATGAACCGCTGGGAACAAATTCGTCCGCACATTGATGCCAACCTTGCGTATCTTGACCATATCGCCGCATCTGCACCGCTTGCATTTGCGCGGAATTTTGAGCAATGGGAGATTTTCGGTCATCGTATCAACCAGGAGCCGGAGCATATCATGGCGCTGGACTCCTGGGAGGAACATGTCACCACCCTGCGCCAATGGCTTGTCACACGCGCGGCATGGCTTGACAACTGCTTTGCATCCGAGGAAGCATTCGAGGGTGCGCTCCGCAAAAGACGGTAAGCCTGCAGGCAATCGTCGTACCCCATGGAAAGAAGAAAGGAAACACCGATCATGAAACTGTGGATTCGTGTTCTGCAGCTGGTTGCCGTATTGGCGCTTCTCTGTACGCTTTGTGCATGTGCCGCCGATACACCGGTCGGGAATGAACCGACACCGATCCCCGATCAAACCGCAATCACCTATAAAATCTGCCGTACGGGCGGCGGGAAAATCGACGGCTGGACCTCCCAGCACGGTGCGCCCGGAACAACGGCAAAACGCGAGGTCACGGCGATACCGAAATTCGGCTACATCTTTACGGGCTGGAGCGACGGCGTAACGGAAGCCTCGCGTACCGATGTCTTCGGCACAGAGGACAAAACCGTCACAGCAAACTTCTCCTTTGACCGCAAAAACATGCCGATTATTTCAATCGTGACAGAAACCGGAGACGATGTCACCTCCAAGGACACCTACATCGGTGCCACGGTTTCCGTCTGCAATACAGGCAACGCCGCATGGGAGCTTTCCGGTGCGGCTGCGGAAATCAAGGGACGCGGCAACGGCACGTGGACCTACAACAAAAAATCCTATCGCCTGCACTTTGAACAAAAGCAGAATCTGCTCGGCCTGGGAGACGCGGAAGACCGCACATGGATTCTGATGGCAAACCATGCGGACCGATCCATGCTCCGCAACTATCTCGCCATCGATCTGATCAACCGTATTCCGGGCATGGGCTACAACAATCATGCCACCCACGTGGAAGTCTACTTAAACGGCGAATACCACGGTGTCTACCTGCTGGCAGAACAGATTCAGGTCGATGCGCACCGCGTTGATATCGGGCAGGAAACGCTTGCCGATCCCGAAGCGGAAGACGCAGGATTTCTCGTCGAGATGGACGAATACGAAAGTGAGGAAACCAACTACTTCTATGTTGAAGGCAAAGCGTATCTGATCAAAAGCGACATCCTCAACGACGCACAGTTTGCCTACATCAAAAACTACATTGCCGATGTCGATCATGCGATCCGTGAAGGTGACCGTGAAGCACTGGAAGCACTGACCGATCTCGATTCGTTTGTCAACGGCTATATTGTCGAGGAATTTTTCAAGAATCTCGATGCCGGCTGGTCGTCCTTCTATATGTACAAAAAGCCGGGCGAAAAGATGATTTTCGGACCGTTCTGGGACTTTGACCTTGCCGCAGGCAACAACATCAGCCTTGACAACGGCGCACCGGAAGGCATCTACGTCGGTCGTGAGCTTGGATTCTCCCAGCGCCATGTCTGGTATACACAAATTACGAACTACGAATGGTTCCGCGAGTTGGCTGTCGAGCGCTGGAACGAGCTTCTGCCGTATATCGACGAAACCATTGCCCATGCCGAGAGTTTTCTTGAAATGCCGACCGACGCATTTGACCGCAACTATGTTGCCTGGTCGATGAGTGAATACTTCTGGCATTTTACAGAGGAAATCTTTTCCTTTACCACATGGAAGGAGCATGCCTCCGATCTGTGTGACTGGATGAAGACCCGCCGCGATTGGCTGGATGACTATTTCAAAGGTGACGACCCGCTCGTCTTTGAAGCCTACCGACCGCATCGTCCGCGTCATTGATATTTCAAAATGGAAAGACACCCCGCAAGCGATCTGTCATATCGCTGTGAGGTGTCTTTTTGATTTATGAGAATGTCGTTTCTGCGGTGAGGTCAGCACCGTATCGCGTTCTGCGGTTCAAACCGTCATACCGCCGTCGGACAGTCTCCGTCCTGATAGGATACGGCCATTTTACCGATACCGCTGTCATCGGGCGTTCTCTGCGGCAGGGGATAGGACCGTCCTCAACCACAGTATACCACAGATCGGTGCAAAAATCCATGAAAACCGTCCGACAAAGTTTGCACAGGATCAGTTTTCTGCAATCAATGCTTCATACCGCGCCTTGGTCTCACCGAGTGTCGCAACACCCATAGACTGACGCTCCGCATAGTTTGCCATCATCGGACGCCATACCGTCTGCATCATGCCGCACAGAAGCGATTTGTCCATATTGGCCGCGGCATAATCGGCGATTTTTTCAAAATTATCGCGCCGCGACCAGACACTGCCTGTCGGAACCTGCTCAAAGCCGCCCTCCTCCAGTGCCGCAAAGCCGCGGATATAGACGGAATCCTCGTCCTGAAAGCCGTCATAGTACCAGTTGGACTGCAACACATCGCGCGACATCTTACGTAGGAATTCTTCCTCGTGATGCCAGATGTAATCGGACCAGATCCACGGTCTTGCGCCGCGCCGCAGGGTTGTGCGGACAAGGTAATTCAGGTCATACCACCACTGTTCTCCCTGACGGATGATCGCAACGTTGTATCCGCTCTGATGACCGAAGGTTTCCTCATCCATGCCGAGATGGAACAGACGCGGATTTCCGAACACTTCGCAGACCTCGGTGATCACATCCTCGCAGAAGCGATAATACGGTGTGGTCGATACCATGCGTCCGTATTCTCCCATCCATTCATCGTGACATGCCGAGAAATTGAGCTTCGGGATTGCCTCAATGCCGAGCATTTTCAGATTGAAGATTTCTTCCTGCAGAATATCCTTTGTCCATGCGCCCTTGCAGGCAATTTCGGGATGGCTTTCATACTGCAGACCTTCTCCGATATCGAGAACGATCATATTGCATCCCGCAGCGGCAAGATCCTTTGTCGTCTTATGCCACAGATCGAGATCGAACCGCAGATGATCCTCCGCACAGACCTGCGTCAGGCTCTGCGGAATGCCGGGAACGCCGCGCTTGTCTCTGACCGGATCCGCCCACATATTATAACCGAGATGCGCTAAAAATGCCCAGTGAAACTGCTTCTGATCGAGAAATACGCTGTCGTTGTACATGGCAATTGCCTCCGTGCCGCGTTATGCTTCGTAATATGCGCCGCCGATCTTCTGCAGCTTGACGAGCAGATCGGTGTTGACAACCTCGCCTTCCTTGACATCGTCGGGCATGAAGTTGTTGCCGACCGGTGTTCTGCCAAGCAGCGTCTTGAACCAGACACAGGCAAGCAGATAGCGTCCGTAAACCAGGTGCATATGGAATGCATCACGGTACAGAGACTGACCGCCCTTGGCAGGATCGAATTCCGCCAGCTGCTTTGCCGCATGGATCGCCTCACCCGACGGAATGATCGTCAGGTCATTTTCCTTTGCCATTGCACGGCAGGTATTCTTGACTCGCTCAAACATGACATTCGGATCACAGCCGTATTCCGGGAAACCGCCGTGGTTCGAGCCGATCTCATATTCCCAGGTTTCCTGGAAATAAAGACGTGCATTCGGACAAAGCGCGCGGATGGCGGTCAGCAGATTGGACAGAAAAGGCTCAAAGGACTCGGGCTTGCCTGCCAGATGGGAAACCTGCTGGATCGTGATGATATCCCAATCATCTTCCATCAGACCCTGCGTCAGCGTATATTCGTTTGCCTTCCAGACACCGTCGATCTCCAGCGCATAATTCTTGTCATCGTTTTTGAAGTAATTCCAGTGCTGCTCCAGAGAACAGCCGCCGATTTCAAGGTTATGGGTGAGGATATCGACACCCGCCGCCTTTGCAAAACGGGTCAGATAACGCTGTGCATCCTGAGAAAAGCTGTTGCCGATCGATAAAATTTTCAACATGATAAATGGTTCCTTTCGGTAAAAAATAGATTTGACTACAGTATATCACACTTTTTTGCAAGATGCAAGAGGAAAAACAAATTTCAATTCCTATAATTTTCATAGGAATTTCATCTTGACAAACACCGCAGCAAGGTATATAATATAGTTGTATCATTATCCAACCAAAACAGAAAGGATTATCCATGAAACAATACAATGTCACGGGCATGAGCTGTGCGGCATGCGTCGCCCGTGTTGAAAAAGCGGTCAATGCCGTGGACGGTGTCACAGGTTGTGCCGTCAGCCTGCTGACCAATTCGATGGGTGTTGACGGCACAGCCTCCCCCGATGCGGTCATCGCCGCTGTCACCGCTGCAGGATACGGTGCATCCCCCAAAGACGGCGCCCAACAGCATCATACGTCATCCGCCGAGGAGGATGCACTTGCCGACCGCGAAACACCGCTGCTCAAAAAGCGCCTGACCGTGTCCGTCATTCTTTTGCTGTTTTTGATGTATCTGTCCATGGGACATACGATGTGGGACTTCCCGCTGCCCGCCATCCTTGCGGAAAATCCGCTTGCGATCGCGCTGACACAGCTCCTTTTGTCTGCTGTCATCATGGTCATCAACCAGAAATTCTTTATAAACGGCGCCAAAAGTCTCTGGATGCGCGCCCCGAACATGGATGCCCTCGTCGCACTCGGTTCTGCCGCTGCGTTTGTATACAGCACCTATGCCGTGTATGCGATGTCAGCCGAGTTGCTTGCGGGCGATTTCATGGGTGCACACCACCGTCTTCATGATCTGTATTTTGAATCCGCGGCAATGATCCTGACGTTGATCACCGTCGGAAAACTGCTGGAAGCACGCGCCAAAGGCAAAACGACCGATGCACTGAAAAGCCTGATGCGCCTGACCCCAAAAAACGCACGTGTGATTCGCGGCGGAGAAGAAATCGAGGTTGACATCCGCCAGGTGAACAAGGGCGATCTTTTCGTCGTGCGTCCGGGAGAAGCCATTCCCGTTGACGGCACCGTGCTTGACGGCATGAGCGCCGTCAATGAAGCGGCTCTGACGGGCGAAAGTATCCCCGTTGACAAAACCGTCGGTGACAGCGTTTCCGCCGCGACACTCAACACCTTCGGCGTTCTGCGCTGTGAGGCAGTGCGCGTCGGCGAGGACACCACGCTTGCGCAGATCATCAAAATGGTCTCCGATGCCGCGGCAACCAAAGCACCGATTGCCAAGATTGCAGATAAAGTGGCAGGCATCTTTGTCCCGACGGTCATTGCGATTGCGGCTGTTACCGCCATTGTCTGGATGCTTGTCGGACAAACCTTTGGCTTTGCGCTGTCGCGCGGCATTGCCGTCCTTGTCATCAGCTGTCCGTGTGCGCTCGGTCTTGCGACACCCGTTGCGATCATGGTAGGAAGCGGCGTCGGTGCAAAACACGGAATTCTGTTCAAAACCGCCGCATCCCTTGAAATGGCAGGACGCATCACGACCGTCGCGCTCGATAAAACAGGGACAATCACACGCGGTGAACCGTCCGTGACCGATCTGTTTGCTGTCAACGGTATCACAGAGGACACGCTGCTGCAGCACGCCGCTTCGCTGGAAGCCAACAGCGAGCATCCGCTTGCCCGTGCCATCCGCAAAAAGGCAGAGGATGTACATATCACCGCCGAACCGGTTACCGATTTTGTCATTCTGCCCGGCAGCGGTCTTGAAGCACTGCAAGGCACATCCCTGCTGCGTGGCGGCAGTATTCATCACATGGCATCCGTCCTGCCCACAGCCATTCCGATCGCAGTCCTGGAAGCGGCAGAAGCCTTTGCCAAACAGGGCAAAACACCGCTTGCGTTCAGCCGTGACAACAAACTGCTCGGCATCATCGCCGTTGCCGATACAATCAAGGAAGACAGCCCCGAGGCAATCCGTCAGCTGCGCGAAATGGGTATCCGTGTTGTCATGCTGACCGGGGACAACGCTCAAACCGCCGCCGCTGTCGGTATCGCCGCAGGTGTCGACGAGGTCATTGCAGGTGTTCTTCCCGACGGCAAGGAAGCGGTCATTGCATCCTTGCGCGAAACAGGTCACGTTGCAATGGTCGGAGACGGCATCAACGATGCACCTGCGCTGACCCGTGCCGATCTGGGTATCGCCATCGGTGCCGGTGCCGACGTTGCTGTTGATGCCGCCGATACCGTTCTGATGCAGAGCCGTCTTTCCGATGTCCCCGCCGCGATCCGTCTCGGACGTGCGGTCCTGCGGAATATCCGCGAAAACCTCTTCTGGGCATTCGGCTACAACATCATTGGTATTCCGTTGGCTGCAGGTCTGTTTATCCCGTTCGGCGGCTGGGAAATGAATCCGATGTTCGGTGCCGCAGCAATGAGCATCTCAAGCTTTCTCGTCGTCTCCAATGCATTGAGACTCAATCTCTTTGACATCCGCCGCCACAAACCGCAAAAGACAGCACAAACCGGAACAACGCCGGAAATCATCGATCAATCCCCGCAGATTCCCGAAAAAAAGGAGGAAACCACCATGACAAAAACAATGAAAATCGAGGGCATGATGTGCCCGCACTGTGAAGCACACGTAAAGAAAGCTCTCGAAGCGCTGGACGGTGTTGCGGAAGCGACCGCTGACTTCAAGGCAGGCACCGCTGTGATCACACTGACCAAAGATGTCGCCGACGAGCTTCTCAAAACAGCCGTTGAGGAAGCCGACTATACCGTGCTCGGTATCGAATGAAAGGAACGCACATGAATAAGACGTATGATCTTATCGTCACAGCCCCCGAGGAATTCGCCGAAGCCTGTGCGCAGGTGCTGTTCCGCACGGTAAGGGAAAAGCCCGATGCCGTCATCGGACTTTCGACAGGGCGCACAACCGGTGACATCCACCGCCGGTTTGCCGCACTGATCAAGGAACACGGCATCGATGTTTCCCATCTGACGATCTTCGGTCTTGACGAGGTCACCGGTGTCAGCCGCGACTACTTTGGCAGCTGCATCTGGATGTTGGAGCATGAGTGCGTCCATGACCTCGGTATTCCAAAAGAAAACTTCTTAATGCTTCCGCTGACCTCGGACAACTGGGAGCGCGACTGCGATGCCTTCCGCGCAGAGCTTGCACGCCGCGGCGGCATTACGCTGCTGGAACTCGGTCTCGGTGAAAACGGTCACATCGGCTTCAATCAGCCCGGTACACCGTTTACCCAGCGCGCATTCCATGGCACAATGCATGACTATCTGGAAGCGCGCATCCGCCGTGAAACCAATACGCCCGATGACATTGTGCTCGGCGGCGTGACCCTCGGCATTGCCGATGTCATGGATGCGCAGGCGATTTTACTCTGTGCTAACGGCGCACACAAAAAACAGCCGCTAACCGATGCGCTGTACGGTCCCAGGACGACCGATCTGCCCGCTACGGTCCTGCAGTCACACCCGCATCTGCAGATCATCTGTGACACCGATGCGGCCCCCGAAATCCCGGTATAAGGAGAACACCATGCGTTATCTGCACGACGAAATGGCGGCAAAAATTCCAACAAGCGTCCTTGCTCTGCCAGTCGATACCCAGCCGCGCCATGTCGGTCGGGGCAGGCTGACCGAACAAGACGGCACATGGATTCTGTCCGCACCGCCGACACACAACGACTGGGCGGCGCACAACAGCCCTCCAGACGGTGATTACTGCAATTTCGGCTCTGCGACCATGGTCATCGACCTCGGCGGGCGCGATCTGTCCGCGTACAACCGTCTGACCTTTTCCGCGTTTGCCGTGGATACCGGCATTCCCGCGCCGATGCTGTACTGCGGCATCCAAAACAGCGGCAGACATCCGATCCCCGATGCATTCGGCAGAAGCGGTACCCATCAGGCATCGCTTGTCACAGGACAATGGTGCGAGGTCATCTGGGAGTTTCCTGAACTGTGTGCCGACCGTTGTGATGCGATCACGATCTCCATGCCGCTCAACGGAGACTTCGGGCGCGGTTTTCCCGATACCACCGTTTATCTGCGCGACATTGCGCTCTCTCACATTAACAATCCCGAGCCGTGCCGAGGCTGGGAATGCGGCGATACGGTCGCATATTCCCGTGCGGGTTATGCCGCAGATGCACCGAAAATCGCAGTAACGCAGATGGCATGCGATACCTTTTCCATAATCGACCGCACATCCGGTCAGATAATCGACCTTCCCGCAAAACAGGTGGAATTTCTCACAAAACCGTACTTTCTGCTCGATTTTTCCGCGGTGAATACCTGCGGTATCTATGCACTCCGCGCAGGAGACTATACATCCGATGACTTCCCCATCATGACAAGAGAAGCATTTGATACCGCCCTTGCCGAAAAGCTGCTCACTTTCATTTCCGCCGAGCGGTGCGGATGTGATGTTCCGGGACATCATCCGCCATGCCATGCCGACATTGTCGCCGAGCACAACGGTGTCATCAAATCCTATTGCGGCGGCTGGCACGATGCGGGAGACCTTTCCCAGCAGACGCTGCAGTCGGCAGAAACGGCAATCGCACTCAGCCGTGCCGTCGGACATGCGCCGTCCATCCGTGACCGCCTGCAGGCAGAATCCCGCTGGGGTATGGATTTTGTCCTGTCGATGCGCTTCGGCGACGGATATCGCGCCACATCCGCAGGCATCACCCGCTGGACAGACGGTATCATCGGTACGATGGACGACTGTTATGCCCGTGTCCACAACCACGCCTTTGAAAACTATCTCTTCTCTGCCATCGAAGCACAGGCAGCACTCGACGAGACCGATGCCGACCGCCGCGATGCACTGATGAACGCCGCTCGCGAGGACTTTGCCTTTGCCGAGGAGCGATATGCTGCATACGGCAGAGAGCTTCCGATCTTTTTTGAGCACTCGTATTCATCCCCACGTTCCCTGTATGCTGCTGCGGCGATTGTCAGCGCAGTGTCGCTGTACCGTCTGACCAAGGATAACGCCTATCTTCATGCCGTCCAGCCGCACACAAGCGTCCTGCTTGCATCGCAGATGCGTGATACCGCACAGCCAATCAGCGGTTATTTCTGTCGGGATGAAAGTCTGTCCGTTCCGGTACACTTCACGCATCAGTCGCGGGAATACCTGTACGGAGAAGCGCTCGCCGCATTGATGACCCTGCCGCTTGATGACACCGTGAAAGCCAAGGTACAAAATGCCATCGATACGTATGCAAACTATTTCAAAACGCTGTATTCCTATGCATCGCCCTACGGTATGATCCCCGCCGGCGTCTATGCGCTGTCGGAGACCGACGATACACCCGATAACCGCGATATCTTTTCCCTTTGTCACCTGTTTGCGGATTTTGACGATACACTCTCGTCACAAAAGGCACAAATTCGCGCAGGAGTGTCCATCGGCGGCGGTTTGTATGTAAAGCAGTTCCCGGTATGGTTCTCCTTCCGTGGGAACCATGCCATCCTTCTGTCGCAGGCAGCATCGATACGTGCCCTTGCGAGGATCGGCAATGACCCCGAGCTGCATGCGATTGCCGATCGGCAGACCGCATTTCTGCTCGGATGCAATCCGTTCTGTCAGTCGATGGTATATGGATTGGGCAGCCGCTGTGCGGAACCGTACTTTGCTCTGCTCGGACGGTGCGAGGGTGCCGTTCCCGTCGGTATTCAGACAGACGGTGATCTCGATGAGCCGTTCTGGCCATGCGGCATCAACGCGACATATAAGGAGGTCTGGATGACCTCTGCAACGGCACTTCTTCGCAGCATGTAAATCGATACACTTTCGATTTGTGTATCGATACACAAATATTCATCAAATAAGCCGATGTCGGAAATGTTCCGTACATCGGCTTCATTTTATTGCAAAGGAATGGTCATTTTCCCGGGCACTACCGTCAGATCAGGCGCCCATCCGCCATCAAGAATCCCCGCAGTACCGGGATTTTTGAGATCATGCACACCGTCAGTGTCAAATCGTGTCACCTCCACGCGGTCACGGTAGACAGCAAAGACCGTACATGTCCGCGCCTCACCATCCTCACCCGTCGCGGTAAATCCGACATATCCGGCATTGAGGTATGTGAAGCTGATCTCCGTCGTTTCATACGCCATCTGCCCGTATTCCGCCGTCGGATCGGGAATGAGCATCGTATCGCCCGGTGCAAGATACACACACGAACCGCCGAGATAACTGTCATAATCATCGGAATGATTGTGCGCATAAAGAACGATCAGATGCAGCCCGGCATCCCCCGCTTCGTTCAGTACATCGACCAGCCATTTTGCATAGCGGTTGTCCTCGCGCCAGTTGATGTGAAAGGGAATATGCGTCATCACAAAGATCGGGCGACGCTCATGTGTATCGATACACGCCCGTAGATATGTATCCAGCTTTGCTGCAGTTTCCTCGGTGATATAAGCATTGTCCTCATCGGAAAACGACGGGAAATCACCCTCATGGATCATGTAAACGATATAGTCCTCCCGCTCATGAACACCGCCTGCATCAAGTCCCGGCGTGTCCTCGGGATCGTGATTGCCCTGCAGAAACAAAATGTCATCTGCACCGAGTCCGAGCGCATCTTCGATCCGATGGCTGACGATCTCCAAGCCCTCGCCCGACTTTTCCGTGTCATAGGCCGAGCTGTAGTCGCCGAGAAACAACGCCTCGTCCACCGCGCGATACCCGTTCTTCTTCACTGCGGTCAAAAGCTGTGACAGCACAACGCCGTCCCGACCTTCACCCTGCAAGTCCGAGCCTGCCCAGATGACTGCCAGCGGTGAGCGTGTCTGATACTGCCACAATACCGCACCAACGATAACAAGCAGCACCGCCGTGACACATAAAACGACGCGCCGCAAGTCCCTCACTCGGTCAGATCGCATTGGAAGAATACCATCTTTTCTCGCTTCCATGTGTAACAACCATAGAGATACTTTCCATCCGTGATGACCGCAGGATAGGAGTATTCGCCCGGCTCCGTTTCCAGATCAAACAGGCGCACAAAGGTATCGCCGCTGTCGGTACTCTCAAACAGAGAAAGCGGTGTACGTCCCTCGGTCACGGGATTACAGCAAAGGATGATGCGGTTCTCGGCAACCTTGACAAGATCAAGACCGCTGTTGTTGTTGGGCAGATCGATCGGGTACAGCGTACACCAGGTCTTACCGAAATCTGTGGAGTCGGAGCGGAAGATCTTCTTGTTTTTGGAGCGCACCAGCATATGCACGCCGCGCGCATCCTCCCAAAGCGACGGCTGAATGACCTCGGTATCCTCCGTCGGCACGGGAAGAAACGGGGTCTGCTCCCATGTGTAGCCATTGTCGGAGGAGATATCGGCAAAGCACCGCCACGGTCCCTGCTCAAAGGAAGCACCTGCGAGAATCGTACCGTTGGACAGACGGATGGGCTTGTTCTTGACAGGTCCTCTGCCGTCGATATCATCCTCGCACAGGCGGCGCGGTTCAGCCCATGTAGCACCGCCGTCGCGCGAGGTGGTGAACATCGTATTCCACGAATGAATTTCCTTACTGCGCTTATAGTAAAGCAGAATCTCCTCGCCGTTGTCATAAAGCACGGGATTCCAGTTCGGAATCGGCTCAACGACCGATACACACTGCGGTGCCGACCATGTTCCGTCCGCATCCGAGCGATGCGCAACATAAATCTGTACGTCGTCATGTCCTTCATGGGTACCGCCGAACCACGCGGCAAGAATACCGTCTGCGGTTTTGATCAGCGTTGCGGCATGACAGGACGGAATGTTCACGGGGGTTTGGGGATCATAAATAAATTCTTTTGTCAGTAACTTCATTGTTTTTCTCCTTTATCAGAGTGCAAGCGGCAGGTTTTCGATCATGAGCGCACCGATCACAAGGCTTGCGGCATTGGCACACATCGCATAGGGGATACTGCGTCCCCGTTTTTCCTTGAGGGTATTCCAATAAGCAAGTGCTTCAAATACCACGATTGCCGCTTCCAACAGATAATATCCAAACAGTATATACGAATCCATCGTTGCGCCGCCGAGAATCAGATTCAAAGCCAGCTGTGTCATGGCATTGAAGCAGAGAAACACACACCAGCTGTGCTTTTCTCTGTATCCGAACGCCCAGAACAGAATTCCTTCGATCAACAGGGTCAGAATAACACGCATCCCAATGATCAGTACCATCCGTCCTGCATACAGCTCACTGCGCAGCATATATTGCGAAGGAAAAGCCTCGGGAAATTGTTTCAGCTCTGAAAGATCCAGCAAAAGTACATTGTTGTAATGCGCAAAGGTCTGATCGGGTAAATCCAACAGGGTCGTGTTCCCGCCCGTCGTCACCGCAAGACGGAGTTTGGACAACTCCACATCGTCCGCAGATCCCTTACCCGGAAACGTGACATGACTGTATCGAAAACGAAAATACGTCTCCCAACCGCGCACCGATTTCTGTTTTGAAAGTTGATATGCTTCCTCATAATTGGCATCCTCCAGCGCAAGCTCGAGATCATCGGGAGCCGACACAACCACAATGGTCAGACACGGCGGCTCCGCAGAATTGGCAAAAACCGGGAGTGCAAGCAAAACGGTCAGACAACAAACAAGAACAAACTTCCATATCAAACGGTGTTTCATGTGCAGTCTCCTTTCCGATCGCGGTGAACAATCAAAGATCAGATTTCATAGCATCCGTATTCTTCAAGAATACACTTGCCGATTTCATACAGATATTTCTCTGCGGTTCTGCGCAGACGAAGCGGCGGTTTTGCAAGGCGCGTATCTTCTTCATACGGACGGCGCTTGCCGGCAGGATAGAAGATGTTGCCCGACTCAAACGTGAAATAGCCCTTATAGCCAATGTCGAGAAGACCGTGCATCAGCGAGTCAAGATTGAGAGAACCCGAAAACGGTGCTAAATGATGGTCGTCGTTGCCCCAGTTGTCCTGCACATGGAGCGCATAAACGTGATGACCGAGAATCTTTAAGGATTCATGCTGCGGCATTTCCTGCATATTGCCGTGCCCGCAGTCCCAGACCGCATGGAAGTTCGGATGATTGACCGTCTCAATCATCGCAAGCAGGTCGGGCGCGTTGTCAATCCAATAAAGTCCGTCAACGCACATCTTATTGAAATTCTCCACAAGGATGTTGACATTACATTCTTTTGCAAGCTTCAGAAGCGGCTCGTAAAAGTGCGCGTTTGCCTCAAAGGTCTGCTCTTTTGTCAGTCCTTTTGTATAGCCGGAGTGGACAACGAGATTCGGAATACCGAGAATCCCGCAAGCTTCGACACAGCGTGCGGTATCAGCGACAAACGCCGCGTTATCGGGTGCAATCGGTGCTCCCATCGGAGAATGTGCCTGAATGAACGCCGCACCGAGCGACTCGGCTTTCTGCTTTACACGGGCAAGAAAGTCTTTCCAGTCATCGGCATAGGCACCGCCGCGCGTATGGTAATCCAGACCGAAATCATAGTCGAGATAACGGAAGCCCGCCTCGCAGATATACTGCACAGCTTCTTCCTTGGATTTTGTATAGGCGTTGAAATCGCCTGTCGTTGTTGCAAGCTTCATCGTTGCTTTTCTCCTTTCCATATGCAAAAACGGCACCACGGCAAGCGAGGACCTGCAGTGATGCCGTTGCAATCGTTCTTTGATTTATGCGTTCAGGCAGGAACGGATCAGATCGCGTGCCTTTGCGATATCCTTGGTCTGCTGATCACCGGAGATCTCACGTTCGATGATATACGGACCTTCGTAGCCGCAGTTCTTGAGCGCGGCAATGATACCGGGAACATTGGCACGACCGTCGCCCAGCGCACATTCATGACCGAGTTCACGTCCCGTCGTCGGATAGAAGCCGTCCTTGAAGTGGGTATTGCGGACGTACTTGCCGAAGACCTCAATCGCATCGACCGTATTTGCCTTGCCGTAGAGAATCAGATTCGCCGTATCGAGGTTGATGCCGAGGTTGCCCGTACCGACTTCTTCGATGTAACGAAGCATCGCAACAGGCGTTTCCTGCCCTGTTTCAAACAGGAAATACTGACCGTACTGTTTCAGTTCTTCTGCAATGTCGGAAATGGCATCCTTGATCGGCAGAAAATCCGGGCTGTTGGGATCCTCGGGCAAGAATCCGACATGCGTAATGACGTCGGTGACACCAAGCAGACGTGCAAATGCCGCTTCCGCCTTGATCTCCGCAATGCGCTTTTCGCGGTACTGTTCGGGAACGATACCGAGCGTCGTCGGTCCTTCATAGAAATTCCAGACCGCAGGAGCGCTCCAGCCTGCCCAGACAGCGGTAATGCGTATACCGTGTTTTTCAGCCGAAGCCTTCACAAATTCTGCCGCTTCCTCTGTCATAACAGAACCGGGCCAGACATTGAGCTGGCAGGCATTGAGTTCCAGAGATGCCAAACGTGCAAAGTCCGCATCCAGCGCTTCGAGATTGCCGGAATAACCGATCAGCGCACCGATTTCATAGGTTTTCATAGTTGATTGTTCCTCCGATGGTAAAAAATAGGAATTGATCCGATGTACATTCATTATATCATGAACGTCTGCATCTGTCAATTCCTTTTTTGATTATTCATTTCCGGTCAGAATCACGGCAGAATCCGGTTTGACGATAGCATCGCCGCGGTATTCCGTTCCTGTCAGAAGATCGGTATAGCTTCCCGCAATCCGATAGGCATTGTCCGAGCGGTTGACGCAAATACGAAGGGTGTCATCCCCGTCGCCGCGCGTAAAGTCAAACACACCGTCCCCGGCATGCAGAATCCGCGTAACACCCTCTGCAAAAACAGGATGGGTACGGCGAATGTCCGACAGTTTGCGATAATGCGCAAGCAGCGTTTCGTCTTCCCGTCCCCACGGATACGGACGGCGGTTGAGCGGATCGCGGTATCCTTCTATCCCGATCTCATCACCGTAATAGATACACGGGATACCGGGTAAGGTAAACTGCAGTACCGACGCAAGTCCGACAAGGACACGGCCGCGCGCTTTTTCCTCTTCTGTCATACGGATCAGCGCAAGTGCATCGTTGTCAAGATCGCCCATCGGTTTTGCTGCCAGCGCACTGATGATGCGTTCCGTATCATGCGTTCCGAGCAGATTCATTAAAAGATGCGTACAGCCGTCGGGGTAATGTCCGAGTACCATCCGTACTGCATGCTCCAGCGCTCCGACGTTCCCGTCTCGGACAAAGGACAGAATCGCATCCCGGAACGGATAGTTCATGACGGAGTCGAGCTGCCGTCCGCGGAAATAACGGCGTCTGCGGTCATACGCGATCTTGTTGGACGCATCCTCCCAAACCTCACCGTAAATCACGGCATCGGGATTCTCTGCCTTCACGCGCGTGCGCAGATCATCAAGGAAGCGGTTATCAAGCTCATCCGCAACGTCAAGCCGCCAGCCGGATACGCCGCAGGACATCCACTTATGAAGAATTCCATGCTCGCCGCAGATGTAATCTCTGAAATCGGGATTGCCCGAATACAGCGCCGGCAGAACCTTCACACCCCACCAGGAGTCATAGTCATCGGGATATTCGCGGAAGCGGTACCAGTCAAAATACGGCGATTCCTTGGACTGATACGCGCCGATGGAATCGTATTTTCCGTATCGGTTGAAATAACGGCTGTCATCGCCCGTGTGATTGAAGACACCGTCGCAGATGACGCGGATGCCGTATTTCTTTGCCTCCGACAGCAGGTTCACGAATGCCTCGTCACCGCCAAAGGACGGATCGACCGTCTCATAATCTCCCGTATCGTATTTGTGGTTGGTATACGCGCGGAAAATCGGAGACAGATACAGAATCGTTACACCGAGCGACTGTAAATACGGCAGTTTTTCCGCCACGCCCCACAGATTGCCGCCGAAAAACTCGTTGTTCTCGACCTGACCGCCGGGGTATTTTGCATGCTGGGGAATCCCGTGATACCAGTCATCATTGTATTCGGCATCCTCGCGGCGCGGCATATCGGGATGGGCCTCACTCTTTGCAAAGCGGTCGACAAACACATGGTACATAATGCCGCCGTACCATGATTTCGGGGTCTCATATCCGTCCTCGGTCACCGTCCATTGAAACGCATGAACATTTTCATCCTTCCATTTATAAACCGCACCGAAATCGTTTTCTTCCTTTGCGTAAATCAGATGCCCAAAACGGGTATCAAATTCAAAGCGGAAGTAGAACAGTCCGCTCTCCTCACCATCTGCACAGACCTGACTGCCGCTGACCGTGACCGACCACACGCTGTCATCGCCCTCTGTCATTTCCAGCCACAGTACCGCTCCGTCATCATCACGATACAAACGCATTCTGCCGCCCAGCACTTCCCATTCACGCGGAATCGGCACAGAAAATGTCAGGGTTTCACCGAAGCGGCTGACGGTATGGGAAAGAACCGTTCCGTCTTCCCGGGTTACTGTCATCGGGTAAGGATTTGTTTTTTCGATAGGAAAAACCGGATGATATCCGGTTTCTCCTGTATGATTCATTTCATTCATGCCAAAGAATTATTTCTTTCTGGTCTTGGTTGTCTTTGTGACGGGTGCTGTGATGGGTGTCATATGCCAGATGTTCTTTGCATATTCACTGATCGCACGGTCTGCCGCAAAGATACCTGCGGACGCCGTGTTGACCAGCGACATCTTCGCCCACTTGTCTCGGTTGTTAAAATCAACCGTCATGCGGTCATGCGCACGGCAGTAGGACTCAAAGTCCGCCAGACACATATACGGGTCAGCGATACCGCGTCCGATGACAAGGTAATCGACGAAATCGCGGTAGGAGTTGCCGTTGAAGCCGAAGGTGAAGGAATCGACCGTTCTCTTAAGCTTGTCGTTGGCAACATAATAGGTAGCCGCGTTGTAACCGTGACGCCACAGATCCTCGACTTCCGGCGTGGTCAGACCAAACAGGTACATGTTGTCGTCCCCAACAGCCTCATGGATTTCGACATTCGCACCGTCCAGCGTACCGATGGTAACAGCACCGTTGATCATCAGCTTCATACAGCCGGTACCGGATGCTTCCTTACCTGCAAGTGAAATCTGCTCGGAAATATCTGCCGAGGGAATCAGCACTTCTGCCATGGAGACGTTGTAGTCTTCCATGAAAACAACGCGCAGCTTTTCGCGGATACGAGGATCACGCTCGATTTCAGCCTGCAGATCGCAGATCATCTTGATGATGCGCTTTGCCATATCATAACCTGGTGCTGCCTTTGCACCGAAAATGAAGGTCTGGGGCGTGATATCGAGATTCGGATTTTCGCGCAGCTCGTTGTAAAGGCTCACAATGCGCAGGGCATTCAGCAGCTGGCGCTTGTATTCATGCAGACGCTTGACCTGCACGTCGAAAATGGAATCGGGGTTGAGCGCAATGCCGGTCTTGGATGCGACATAGTTGGAGAAGCGAACCTTGTTCTCACGCTTGATCGCAAGGATCTGATCAAGAACCTTCTGATCGTCCTTGTATTCGAGCAGTCTCGACAGCGTTTCGGGCTGCTTTTTGTAATCGGTACCGATCAGGTTATCCAGCAGACCCGTCAGGCCGGGGTTGGAGTAGCACAGCCATCTGCGGTGTGCAATACCGTTGGTGACGTTGGTGAACTTGCCGGGCGTGTACTTGTAGTAGTCATGGAAGACGGTCTTTGTCAGAATATCGGAGTGGAGCTTCGATACACCGTTGACCGTGTGAGAACCGGCAACGCACATATTTGCCATACGTACAGAGCCGTAGCCGATGATCGCCATGCGGGAGATACGATCCCAGTCACCGGGATAGCACTTCCAGAGGTCTTCGCACAGACGGCGGTTGATCTCACGGACGATGGTATGGATACGCGGCAGCTTGAGCGCAAACAGGTCTTCGTTCCATGTTTCAAGCGCTTCGGGCATGACGGTATGGTTGGTGTAGGAAACGGTACGGGTAACAACATCCCATGCCTGTTCCCAGTTGTAGCTATGGACATCCATCAGCTGACGCATCAGTTCCGGAATCACGAGTGCCGGGTGCGTATCGTTAACGTGGATAGCAACCTTGTCTGCAAAATTCCACAGCGAGCCGTAACGGCGCAGATGGTCGGAAATGATCGACTGCAGAGATGCGGAAACGAGGAAATACTGCTGGGAAAGGCGGAGCAGCTTACCCTCGGTATGGTTGTCGGACGGATACAGAACCTTGGTCAGAATTTCCGCATTGGTGTTCTGCTCCATTGCCTGCAGATAAGCACCCTGCGAGAACAGGTTCATGTTGAACATCGAGGTGGTCTTTGCCTTCCACAGACGCAGAACGTTGACAGCCTCACAGTCGGCACCGGAAATCATGATATCATAAGGAACAGCCTGGATTTCTTCATAGTTGTCATGAACGATGTCACACTTGCCGTCCTTCCAGGTTTCCTTGATGTGACCGCCGAAACGGACAGTGCACGCCTTATCGGTTCTGGGAACGAGCACAACATCACCGCCGGGCAGCCAGTTGTCGGGCAGCTCAATCTGCTGACCGTCGACAAGCTTCTGCTTGAACAGACCGTATTCGTACAGCAGCGAAAAACCGGTTGCGGGATAGTTGAGCGTGGTAGCCGCGTCCATATAGCATGCGGCAAGGCGACCGAGACCGCCGTTGCCAAGACCCGGATCGGGTTCACGTTCGTATACGGATTCGAGCGAAAAACCGAGCTCGGACAGAACATCGCGATAGATTTCTGTGAGACCAAGATTACCGAGGTTATTCTTCAGCGAACGGCCGATGAGGAATTCCATGCACATATAGTACAGGGTCTTGCCGGACTGACGCTTGACTTCTTCTTTATATTCAGAGCGCTTCTGGGACAGAATGTCCTTGACGCACATCATCACGGCGCGGTAAATCTGATCTTCATTGGCTTCTGCCATGGTAACGCCGAAATAGCGGGAAAGCTTGGTTGAAAGCGCTTCCCTAACGGATTCTTTGGTGAATTTCTGATTCATGGATTCTCTTCCTTTTATCTGGTAATTTCGTACCCTAATATTATACCACAAATTCACGGTACGGTCAAGATGGTAATCGCCCATTTTTACATGTAATTTTGGGGATTTTTGCTATTTGGAAGAACTGGGAGTTGTTTTATCTCACAAAAATAGATAGGATTTGGTGAATGACACAAGAAAAACAGCGGCACACCCCAAAAGAGCATGCCGCCGCATAAGATATTCAATTCAAATTACAGTGCATCGTACATATCAAGATACTTCTTTGCGGATACCGACCAGGAGAAGTCGACCTTCATCGCGTTTGCACGCAGGGTTTCCCACTGCTTTGCATCCCCGTACAGATCAACCGCGCGAATGATCGCATCCAGCATATCGAGCGCATCATAGTTGCAGAATGTGATACCGTTGCCCTCGCCTGTGGTCTGGTCGTAGGGATGAATGGTATCGTAAAGACCGCCGACTTCACGGACAATCGGCACCGTGCCGTAACGGGAAGCGATCATCTGTGCAAGACCGCACGGCTCGCTCTTGGACGGCATTAAGAAGATATCCGCACCGGCATAAATCTGCTTGGAAACGTCCTTGTTGTACGCCAGCAGAATCGAAACCTTTTCGGGATAACGCTTCTGCAGACCCTCAAAGAAGTTTTCCAGATCCGCCTCACCCGTACCAAGCAGAACAAACTGCACATCACGGACAAGCAGACGCTCAATGGCATACTTGACCAGATCAAAGCCCTTGTGAGAAGCCAGACGGGAAACCATCGCAATGACCGGCGTGGACGGGGATTCGGGAAGACCGAAGACCTTCTGCAGCTCTGCCTTGTTTGCAGCCTTGCCTTCCTCCACGGTATCAACCGTGAAGTTCTGCTTGATGACAGGATCGGTTTCGGCGTTGTAATAATCAACGTCAATACCGTTGACGATACCCATGACCTTGCCCGAGTACATACGCAGAATGTGCTGCAGACCCGATGCAAAATAATCCATCTGGATTTCCTCGGCATAACGGGAAGAAACAGTAGACAGTCTGTCACAGCAGACGATCGCGCCCTTGGTGAGATTGATCATGCCGTTGTATTCAACGATGGAATGTTCGTAATCGGAAAGTCCGAAGACATCACCGAGAATGGACATATCGTAAATGCCCTGATAGTCGATGTTGTGGATGGTATAAACGGTCTTGATGCCGCGGTATTCCTGCATCCAGTTGTACTTGGTGCGCAGATAGATGATGGACAGCGCACTCTGCCAGTCGTGGGCATGGAGGACATCCGGGAAGAAACCGATCTTCGGCATCATTTCCATGACTGCCATGCAGAAGAATGCAAAGCGTTCGCCGTCATCGAAGTTGCCGTACAGATTGCCGCGGGAGAAGTAATACTGGTTGTCAATGAAGTAATACGTAACATCATTCAGCTCATAGCTGTACAGACCGCAGTACTGATTTCTCCAGGACAGCTGGACGTAGTATTCGGTGACCTTTTCCATCTTGTCGCGGTATTTTTCGGAAATGGACTGGTACAGAGGGAGCACGACACGGATATCGAGGTCATCACCCTGATCGCGCTTGAGCGCTGCGGGCAGAGAACCGAGAACGTCCGCAAGACCGCCTGTGGATGCAAACGGCAGTGCTTCCGCACCGACAAATAATAATTTCATAAGGGATTCTCCTTTCGGATCGGATTATCGGAGAGCAATTACAGCATCTGGTTCTTACCGATGAAATACGGCTTGGACGGATGACCGGACAGGACATTGCCGTCGCGGATGACGGTATTCTTATCGGAAATGACACAGTTCATAAAGACATTTTCGCCGACAACGGTATCCTGATACAGAATACAGTTCTTGACAACAGCACCGCGTCCGATCTTGACACCGCGGAACAGGATGCAGTTTTCAACGGTACCGTCGATGGTACAGCCGTCTGCAATCAGAGAGTTCTTGACGACAGAGGAATCGGTATAACGGGTGGGCGCAGAGTTGCGGACCTTGGTCAGAACAGGACGTCTGTCGATACCGAACAGTGCGGAGCGGAATGCGGTATTGGTAATCAGCTCCATGCTGGTTGCAAAGTAGTCTTCCAGCGAGGAAATGGTCGCAAATGCACCGTCGTAACGGTAAACGCGGTAAACACGCTCATCCTTGTTGCGCATCATGATATCGCGGGTCAGGCTGGTAAAGCCGTGTGCGATGGATTCCTGAACAAAGCTCTGCAGATACTTGGTGTTGACAACGATGATGTTCAGCGCAACATCGTGTTCACCTTCCGCATACTTGGGGTTCATCGCCATATCGACAATACGACCGTTCTCGTCTGCGTCAATGATGGTTGCGGTTTCGCTGATGGCACCGTTCAGTGTCATGCGCTTGGTCATCATCGTGATGTCGGCATTGTTTGCAATGTGATCACGGAGCAGGTCTTCGAGATCGATGTTGCAGATGCCGTCACAGTCTGCCATAATGACATAATCTTCCTTGATGTGGTTCAGGCTTGCCGCGATGCCCATCAGGGATTCCAGACGGGAGTGACCGCCGACCTGATAGTTCTGGCTTGCACGCATATTGGGCGGGAGGATCTTGATACCGCCGGAGCGTCTTGCCAGATCCCAGTCCTTACCGGAACCGATGTGATCCATCAGAGACTGGTAGTTGTACTGCGTGACAACGCGGATATCGGTGATACCGGAGTTGACCATATTGGACAGCGTAAAGTCGATCAGGCGGTATCTGCATCCGAACGGAACAGAGCCGACGGTACGGCTGCGGGTCAGTTCGGGAATGTTTCTTTCATGGAGATTGGCAAAGATAATACCGATTGCGTTCATGCGATATTACCTCCTTCCTTGAGTTGGGAAAGTTTGGCTTCGTTGACCATGTCTCCGGCAGCAATTGTCATGCCTGCGGGAACTGTCAGCTTGGTACCGATGACGCAGATCTTTTCTTCGTCATTCTTGGCACCGACGACCGCACCAGCGCTGATGACGGTATCCGCGTCAACGATGGAATATTCGACTCTGGCACCGGCTTCGATTCTGGTACCGCTCATAATGACGGAATCACGGACAACCGCACCGGGAGCGACATAAACGCCGTCAAAAAGCACAGAGTTTTCAACACAGCCGTAAATTTCGCAGCCTTCGCTCATCATCGAGCCGTGAATCTTGGCATCCTCACCGATAAACTGCGGCGGGCGTGCGGAGGTACGGGAGAAGATTCTCCAGTTCTTGTCGTAAAGATCGAATTCGGGCTTTTCGCCGAGCAGATCCATATTAGCTTCCCACAGAGATGCAATCGTTCCGACGTCCTTCCAATAACCGGAGAAGGGATATGCATACATGGACTTGCCGTCACCCAGCATCTTCGGGATGATATTCTTACCGAAGTCCTTGGAGGAATTCGGGTCGTTTTCGTCGGCAATCAGATATTCTCGGAGCAGTTTTGCATTGAAGATGTAAATACCCATCGATGCCTTGGTGGACTTGGGCTGCTTGGGCTTTTCTTCAAACTCGAAGATCTTGCCGTTTTCGTCCGCATTCATAATACCGAAACGGGAAGCCTCGGACAGCGGAACCTCCAGAACAGAAATCGTACAGTCGGCGTTCATCTTCTTATGATAATCGAGCATTGCCGCATAGTCCATCTTATAGATGTGGTCACCGGAGAGGATGAGCACATAGTCGGGATCATAGCGGTCGATGAAGTTGAGGTTCTGGTAAATGGCGTTTGCCGTGCCGGAATACCAGTCAGCGCCGTTCTTGCCCTGGTACGGCGGAAGCACCATAACACCGCCGCGGCTGCGGTCAAGGTCCCACGGCTGACCGTTGCCGATGTACTCGTTGAGTACAAGCGGCTGATACTGCGTCAGAACACCAACGGTGTCGAGACCGGAATTGATGCAGTTGGAGAGCGGGAAGTCGATGATACGGTATTTACCGCCGAACTGGACAGCGGGTTTTGCCGTCGATTCTGTCAGTGTGTACAGTCTGCTGCCCTGTCCTCCCGCAAGCAGCATCACGACACATTCTTTCTTTTGGAACATGATTACAATATTCCTCCTTCTATTTTTGTGTTCTGCCATGGGCACCATACACCAAAGCAAAACATACGGTACAATAATAATGTGGGATCATGATTTGCGCTGGCGTTTGACCGGCGCAAAGATCACAGCAGACATTGCCGGCAGCGTCACACACAGACAGCGGTGCGTTTCGCTGTTGTCGGGTGCCATCACGGGTTCTGCGGTCAGTCTGCCTTCATTATGACAGTCCGAGCCGCCCCACGCCGCATCATCGGTTGTGAACAATTCCTCATAAACCGCAGGCGCATCCGCAGGCAGTCTCATGGTATATCCGTTCAGCGGACGTGCGGAAAAGTTGACCGCAATCAGAAGCGGCATTCCGGCTCTGTCATATCGGACATATGAAATCGTATTGGTATCGCGCTCCTCCGTACCCATCCAGCGGTAACCTGCCCAGGAGAAATCGTCCTCCCACAGCTCCCGCCGCTCCAGATACAGATGATTGAGCGCACGGGTAAAGCTCTGCATCTTTCTGTGTGCGTCATAATCGAGCATGAACCATTCCAGCTGATTTTCCCAATCCCATTCACGGAACGGTGCATATTCACAGCCCATAAAGGTCATCTTTTTGCCCGGCTGTGTGATCATATAAGCAAGGAACGCACGCATACAGGCGAATTTTTCCTCATATACGCCGAACATCTTGTCCAAGAGGGATTTTCTGCCGTGAACGACCGCATCGTGCGGAATCGGCAGAATATGGTTTTCGGAAAATGCATCCATCAAAGGATCGGTCAGACAGGCGTGTTTGTCTCCACGGCGGAGCGGATCGGTGCCGACATAATCGAGCATACCGTCCATCCATGCGGTATTCCATTTGAAATTGAAGCCGAGTGCGCCGATATCCACAGGTCCCGTCACATGCTGCTGACCGGTCGATTCGCCGGCAATCATGAGTGCATCGGGAAATTCGGAAAAGAGCTTGGTATTCAGCTTACGGAAAAACGCCATTGCCGCCGCATTGTATTCCGTACCCTCGCCGTTGTCAAAATACAGCATATCGGTGACATCACAGCAGCGCAGACCGTCGATATGATATTCCCGCAGCCAGAACATGGCACCCGAGACAAGGAACGACTGTACCTCGGGACGTCCGACATCGAAACGGTCGGTACCGCCCATGTCATCCTCATCCCAGTTCTGATATTCATAGCAGAAGCTGCCGTCAAACCGATACAGACCGTGCTCGTCCCGAGGGAAGCGGGCAGGTACCCAGTCCAGAATCACACCGATTCCGGCAGTATGGCAGGCATCCACGAAATATTTGAAATCCTCAGGTGTTCCGAAGCGGGATGTCGGTGCATAATAAGAACAGACACGGTAACCCCAGGAACGGTCATCGGGATGCTCGGTCACAGGAAGCAGTTCCACATGGGTATATCCCATTTCCTTTACATACGGAACGAGTACCTCCGCAATTTCTCTGTAATTGAGATATGCCGCAGGATTTTTGCGTGTGGTCATACCCTCGCGCGTACGGAATGAGCCGAGATGCACCTCGTAAATATTCATCGGCGCCGGGTAGAATGCGCGCATCGCTTTGGATGCTTTTTTCTTCTGCTCGGTCAGAAGGATGCTCCCTGCATTTTCGGAAGCTTCTTCCGCCGCTCTGCTTTTTGCCTGCGGGGAGGAAAAGATTCTGCGTCTGTGCGTACGCCATCCTCTGTCATGCCATTCAAACTTCGGCGGGATATACAGAATGGACGCGGTATTGTGCAGACATTCCGAAAAGACACCGTACGGATCTGCTTTCAGATGGACACCGTTGTCTCCTGTAATCCGATATTTATACCGCTGACCGACACGGATGATATCCTCTTCTTTTTTGCCTTTTTCAGGCAGCGGAACGATACATTCCCAGACACCGGCCTCCGTCACACGCGTCATCGGATATCCGTCGCCCCAGTCGTTAAAATCCCCAACCACTTCGATTTTCTGTGCGCGCGGTGCCCAGACGCGGAAGATCCAGCATCTGCCGGTCTTTCCGTCGGAATAATGCGCGCCGAGATAATCGTATGCATACGTCGTGGTTCCCTGATGGAAATAGTATGCGGCAAGATCATCGGGGGTACTTGCGCGGGATGCGGGTGTTTGCGGTTTGCCTTGTGCCATATTGTATTACTCCTGTGTTTTTCGCATAACGGAACCTCCCGCACTCCATGCAGAGTCGAGAGTTCGCTGTTTATATTATATCTCATTCCTCTGCATTTTGCAAGAGGGTTTTCACACTTCCGTGCACTTTTTTTCATAAAGTTCGGCTATTTCTGTCAAATATCGCCATCCTTATTTGTATATGTTGCTGTACCCCATTTTTTCAACAGAAAGACAGACCACGAAAAAAACGCCCGCCCCGTGAAGGACAGACGTTTTTCAGAAAAAGAACAGGATCCTGTATCGAAGAATACACCGTCAGCGGATGCCCGAAACCACAGGACAAAGTGTCCCGCCGGATAAAAGTCCGCCGATCTCGGCATAACCCTCAAGCAGATTGGCATACGAATTGTAAACGGTAATATCCAGACAATGCATACCGGCACACAGCTCCAGCACAAAATCATACGGCTGTCGAATGCATTTTCCAACCTCGGTACCGTCAACAGCTGCCGTAACGGTATCACGAACCTCACCCAGCGACAGCAGATATCTGCCGTCCTGCGGAATCGCAACCGTCATGTGATAGGTCACGCCGCCGGAATAGAACGGCTGACCTTGTTCGGACCATGATTCATCGGTTTTCAGCGCGGTATGACGTGCAGAAAGTGTAACCTCGGCACGGTCGGGAATCCACATACACAGATTATAGGTATGGCGTGCTGTCTTATGGAGAACATGTTCACCTGCCACAGAAACATCAAATTCACCTGACAGGAACAAAAGACTGTCGGCGGTCAGCGGTGCTGTTTTCTCAATCATCAGAGTATACTTCCCCGGCTGCAGCACGGGCAGTGCAAACGCGCTGTACGCATCGTCAAAAATCTGTACCGACTGTGCGGACAGTCTGATACCGTCCAGCGTCACCGCCGTAATTGTTTCAAGACAGAACGTCGGAATCATCACAGAAACGTCAGCCATCGCATCTGTTACAGTAAACGGAAATTCCAGCGACGGAACATCCTCATCCTTGGTCACAGCCGTACCATCGCAGACAAAATATTCCAGCGACACAGCATTCGGCGCATGGAAGGTAACGGGACATGTTTGCGGCAAAGATGCCACAGCATCGCCGAGGACAAAACGCGCAGGGATGTTGTCATAATGCGCCGATACATAACGGATGTCACCGGGATACAGCAGCAGAGATTCTTTTCGTCCGTACGCATACAGGGTGCCGCGAATCGGTTCGTTTTGTTCGATGTTGGCAATAAAAACAAATTCTTCGCCGTCGATGATGCGGCGCGCAAAATGCGGTGTTCCCTCACCGTCCCAGCGTACCGTACAGTCGGACAGCAAGTCGGGAATACGGTCAAGCGCATCCGCACCGATGACCGTGATGCCGTTTGCCTCGATTGCGGCGCGTTCTTCCTCGGACAGTACGATTCCGGCTTCAATGGCAATGCGGAATCCCAAATCTTCGTTTGCAAGGCGAACACGGTCACAGACGGTAAAGCCCCAGACCTCGCGGTTGAGTCGGTTAAATACATCAAAATACGGCGCGCCGTCAAAACGGTTCCGCCAGAGATCCTCGGTCGGATCGATCAGTGCAATGGGATACAAGGGCTTGCCCGATGCCATCATCGCACTCATTTCCGCCAGATGGTCGTTGAGTTCTCTCACTGCATGGGAAAGCATGGATTTCGGGGAGAAATCCGGCGGTGCAAAATACTTTGCTTCTCCAAAGAAACGGTGATGGTAGGCATGCGTCACAAGGAACGTAATGCCCTGCATGATCTGAAATGCGGCAATCCGTGCAAGCGTTCCAGGCTCAACCCCGAAGTTGGTTGCGGCAAACATTTCGCACATCGTTTCCCGTTTGCCAAGCATAAATGCCGTCGCCGCCGCCTGCTTTGCGCGCATATCATGCGATACATCGGTGAAGTCCGTCATTTTCAGCGTCGTCTGCGGCAATCCCCAAACGACATTGGGAAGATAAAAACATTCCCCGCGCATATGCTTTCCGCCGTCCAGCGCATACAGCTCCTGGTCGGTTCCCGGATAATCAAAGTGCGAACCGACATCGGAAAAACGTCCTTCCGTAAATGCGGAACTGCGCGGCGCATCGTTATGAAGAAACGGTGAAGTATCTCCGGCATGACCGGTGATCAGAAGACCGTGTTCATGTGCCCAGCGTTCCCCTGTTTCAAACCAACTCTGATAAAGATGACCCGCATGCTCCCAATAATCCTGTGCCTGCGGCAGATCCGGATATTGCAGAAGGTCCTTCAGATACGGTGTGATATCATAGCCGTATTTCTTTTCAAAGGAATTTGCAAAGTCATCCGACCATGGGAAATAATTGCGTTTGTAGTTTTCAAAGCCGTACATCGCGCCGGCATCGACACGGCGGTTGTCGGTATCGGAGAAAAAGCCGACGATCGGATCACCGAAATAGTCCCCGACCTCGCGCAGATACGCCTCATAGACCAGCTCACGGAACAGTTCGGCAGAACGCGGATGCTCAAACGCAGGGAATCCCCATTCCACCTTTTCCGCGATAACCTGTCCGTCCTTGAGGATCAGATGCTGTCCGTACAGCGTGGGATCAATTGCACGAACCTTTCCCGCAACACTTCCGGGCGGGAAATCAAAGCCGTTGTTGATCCACATTTCAAGAGACAAATCCCGGCAAGCCTTTGCCGCAGCACGCACCATGTCAAACCACGCATCCGTCAGATAGTTCTCCGACGTAAATCCGCGCGGCGGCTTGTTGAACAGAACAATCCCGCCAAAGCCTTCTTCCTTCAAAGCCGACAGAGCTTCATGCATCGCCGCCTCCGACAGTGCCTCGGGATCGGTTGTTGTAATGAAATAAAACGGTTTTGGCCGATGTGCGAACACATCAGCCTCACCGATCGGATATCGATTCATACGCATCAAACCTGCATCAATAGTCGCTCGACATATAGAAGTCCAGCGTTTCCTGCATTGCCTTCTCACAAGATTTTTTCTTAGAATCCCAGACCGTCGAGAAAGACTTACCGCTGGTTGCCATAACATCCAGCTGCGACTTGATGGAACCCCAGTTGAAGACGAAGCCAAGGTCATAACGCTTGGTGGAGAAGATGATATCGAGCATATCGCCGGATTCGTTGTCACGCGCCATCTTGGTGTAGAGGTTGAGGTCGTAATACGCCTTTGTGACGGTATCGCGGGATTCGTATGCCAGAGCTTCGAGCAGATGGCAGGTCATATCAAGCTTCGCAACATTGGTCGTCGGGACGCAGATACCGGGAGCCACGTGCGTTGCAATCAGATGGTAGTAGTCCTCCTGGTTTTCGTCATACAGCGGATACGGCAGGATACCGAAGTCGTGCTCCATGTTGCGGTAATAAACGATATCGTAAATGGAACCGGGACGGAACAGATTGCGGTTTTCCATGAAGACCTTGTCAAGCGTCGTCCAGGTTTCGGAGCACTTGGATGCCCACAGCATATTATCGGTATCGTTGAAGTATTCAACCAGATACTCGCAAACATCAAAGGTACGCTGAGATTCCACGGAGAAGTACGGAACGCCTTCATCATCCAGCGTAACGAGGTTGTTGCCGCAGGTGAAGTAAAACAGGAATGCCATACCGCCGTCGGAGAGGATGCCGAACTGGTCGTTCTCGTCGCGGACACCGTCACCGTTGAGGTCACGCGCGACCTGCTTGCCGAGGGCCTGCATCTGATCCATCGTCCACTTCTTATCGCGTGCCATCTGGTATACGTCCGGAACATCAAAGTCGTTTGCAACCTTCTTGTTGAAATAGACGCAGTAGTTCAGTTCTTCGTCGTACACAGAGATGTCACCGGTCATGACATAGATCTTATTGAACATTGCAAGGTCACGCTGGATCGCCTGATCCCACCACGGTGCATCCATCTTGATGGACGGCAGGTCATACCAGTTCATGAACATGCCTTCCATTGCCATGGACATGGCATTGTTGATGTACAGCTCCATGACATCAAAGTCGTCGGAGCCTGTGGTAATCGAGTTGCGGGCAGTCGTCGCAGGAGCCTTGTCGTTGGTGACTTCAATGGTACAGTTATAGCGTTCTTCAATGAGCATATTGCGCGCATGAATCGCATCCGCGATCAGATCACCCGCAGATGCTTCGTCATAGTAGAAGTCATACTGATGGATACAGTCAACGCCGAGCTCATAGCCGAGGATGCGCAGCTTCTCACCGCCGAAATCTGCCTCGGGCAGATCGAGTGCGGGACGGTCATCGGTTACGGCTTCTGTGACAATCGCGGCAGTGTCCTCACCGCCGACAGCTGCGGTGGTTTCAGCAGGCTGTGTACCGCCGTCGCCGCCGCAGGATGCAGCAGTCCCCATGACGGTGCAGAGCAGTAAAAATGCGGGAAGTAATCTCTTGATAGTCATTTTCTAATCCTCCGTATATCACGTATTATTTTTTCTGAATCAGTAATGCTCGGTACGCGCAAGAATGTCATCCTGCACAGAACGGTCGAGCTTGGTATAGTACGCCGAGAAGCCGGAAACGCGGACAACCAGAGATTCGTAATCCCCTGGATGCGCCTGTGCATCACGCAGCATATCCTTGGAAACGCAGTTGATCTGCAGCTCCTGTCCGCCCATCAAGAAATACGAGCGGATGACGGCACCGAGCTTGGCACGCTTTTCGGCATTGGCGAACATATCGGGCGTGTACTTCTGGTTGACAACGGTACCGCAGGCAACGCGGGTGTAGTCAGGCTTGCACAGCGACAGTGCCGATGCCGTGGGACCGGAGCGATCCATGCCGCGCATCGGGGATGCCGCATCAGAGACCGGCATACCGGCACCGCGTCCGTCGGGTGTTGCACCGACCTCGCGCCCTGCACCGATGTTCTGCGTGTTGGAAGCAATCGCAATATAATATCTGCCGCCGTCGGGTGTTCTGTAGGAGTCGAACAGGTCTGCCTGCGCCTCGACAAACCAAATGGCGTACTTGTCGGCAATGTCGTCGTTGTTGCCGTACTTGGGTGCGGCAATCATCTGCTTCTGCAGTTCCTCATATCCTGCAAAATTCGCCGCAAGTGCATCACGCAGTTCACCGAGTGTGAGCACCTTGTCGCGGTAGACCAGCGTTTCGATCGCCGCAAGGGAATCCGCGACCGTGGCAATGCCCATACCGCAGGCACCGTGTGCCGTCGGATACTTTGCGCCGCCGCGGTTGATATCCTTACCGTTTGCAATACAGTCATCGCAGAAGCAGGATAAGAACGGCGACTGATGGTTGATCGTATCCGCAACCGTATTGGCGCGGTTAAACCAGTCCACATAATTTTTTGCACCCACACGCAGCTGCTCCATGAACGCATCCATAAAGTCATCCATCGTCGCAAACGAATCGGGTTCTCCCGTTTCGATGCCGCGCTTCACACCGTCCAGCAGAGAACAGCCGTTGTTGAGCGCGTATTCCAGATACACAGGCGTGTTGAAGCGACCGTCAGACCACGGCGGCTGTTTGCCCTGGATAAAGTTCTCGATACAGCCGACCATACAGTAGTCGCGGCAGTCCTCAAGAGAATATCCCATTCGCTGCAGTGCCGGAATGTTGACGTCGTCATTCATCAGTGCAGGATATCCAAGACCCGTACCGATGACCTCAAGACAGGCATCGAGAAACTCCTTCGGCGTATCCTTGTGAATTCTTGCGGACAGATTCGGACCGGGAATAAAGCAGGCACGAACTGCGCGGAGAATACAGTAGGACAGCGCATTGGTCGCGTCGGTTCCGTCCTCGGGTTTGACACCGCCGATGGCAATGTTGGAGACATCATCACCGCCGCCAAGCGTTCTGCGTTCGCCGATCTTGATGAAAATGGATGCAAAATCGTCCGTAACCGATTCCTCGGTGACAATGCCGGAGGCAAGATCACGTTCATAAAACGGATAGAGGTACTGATCGAGCCGTCCGAACGCCATGGCATATCTGCCCTCATAGGCAAATGCGATATAGGTAAACCAGACAAGCTGCAGCGCATCGGCAAACGACTGCGGTGCCTCTGTTGTGATGCGACGGCATCTTGCCGCAATTTCCGCAAAACGAAGCTTGTCATCGCCCTCCGCTGCATCTGCCATGCGATCCGCCTCGTCTGCATAACCGAGAATCATCCCGGCAAACCCTTCCATGGCAATTTTTGTACTGCGCAGAAATGCGGTCTTCTCCGCATCGTCGGCATAACGGATAAGGGATGCGTCGATGTCTTCCAGCGTTCCGGGAATACCGCGATTCAGAAAATGTGAATAATTTGCCGCATAATGGTCAGAATTGGTATGGAAGCCGCGTTCCGGATACTGTGCACAGATCTGTCCTGCCGCGGATGCCGCTTCCTCGGAAACATCTGCAAGCATACCGCGCAGAGAACCCGCGAAGCGATCGTTCTGATACAATACCTTTCTATGGGAAGTAAACAGCGAATGAATGGCATACGCACGGGCGATGACGTTTTCCTCGTCGGCATGCTGTGCATACCCCTGCGCCCGATACACAGCGGCGGCATACCGTCCCGATACCGGCATTTGTACTTCTGCCTTCAGTGCTGTAAGATCAAACTGCATTTGCATGATACCCCTCCTTTATCAGAGAACATCCTATAGTTAATAAAAGTAGTATATCATATTCCGCGAAACTTGTCCATACGATTTCACAAAATAATTCCGATTTTTTTGATCCGTCGGCGCAAAACGGTACATCCGCCGCGGCTTCTGCCGGATCTCCTCTATACATAATCTCGGAAAGGAAATCACCGATATGTCAGAAACCAAGCTGTCCAAAACCGTGCTCCCCATTCTGCTTGCGGGAGGAGAAGGAACCCGTCTGCGACCGATCACCGCCGCTCTGCCCAAGCCCCTGATCCCCGTCGACGGCATCCCCGCCATCTGTCGGATTCTCGACACTCTCTCCGCACACGGTGTCAAGCGCGCTGTCATCACAGTCCGATATCGCGCCGACGATATCATCGACCGTCTGGGTGAGGAATACGCCGGCATCCGTCTATACTACGCAAACGAAGCAGATGCCCCGCGCGGAACAGCCGGAGGCGTACGGGATGCGTGGGATCTGTATGCCGATGCCGATGACACCGATGCACTCATCATCAGCGGAGATGCGGTATTCACCTGCGATCTTGCCGCGTTTGCCGCCTATCACAAAGCAAAAGATGCCGATGCATCGCTTTTGTGTGTTTCCGTTTCCGATCCGGGCGCGTTCGGCATTGTCAATTCCGACGACGACGGTAAAATCACAGCGTTCACGGAAAAACCGTGTGCGGCGGAAACGCTGTCCGATACCGTCAACACGGGTATTTACTGTCTGAGCCGCACCTTTCTCGAAACCATTCCCAAGAACGGTGCGCCGGATTTCGGGCAGGATGTATTTCCGTCTGCGCTGCGGGCGGGACGTTCTCTGTATGCCTTTGAAAGCGCCGATTATTGGTGTGATATCGGGTCGTTTTCCTCCTATCTTGCCTGCTCGCTTGCCGTCAGTGCCGGAAAAATCCCGAACATGATCACGCCGCGCACACATCCGCAACTCCCGCCGCATATCTCGGACTGCTCGGTCGGGCGGGACTGTTTTATTCCGTCGACATCGTCTGTGCGCGGCAGTATTCTGTTCGATCGTGTAATTCTCGGCGCCGGGGCATCGGTATCCGGCTCAATTCTCTGTGAAGATGTCCGCATTGGGGACGGAACCGTGGTAGAACCGGGATGCGTCATCGGTCACGGCTGTCATATCGGTGATCGACTGCATCTGCCGCGCGGAACACGTCTGGAACCGGGAAACATTCTGCTCCGCGACCCGCAGTCACCGCATAGCACCCTCCCCGATAACTATGCGGTACGCGATGCGTTTGACGGGGGCGCACTGCTGTCCCCATATCTGTCCGACATCGGATATGCCCTATCCCGCTCTTCACAGCCGGAGCCGGAAACTGCCGTCGCCTTTGCCCGTGCCCTTGCCGCCTATGCCGCAAACCGCCGCTGTTCCCTCTTTCTCTGCCGTGCCGAGGACACGCCTTCTCTGCACAGTCTGCTCGGGCTGATCACAGAAACACTTGCATGCATGACAGCGATTCCCGCTGCGATCTTCTGCGCCGATGATGACATTCTCCCGCTGTCCGCCGCGCGGATGCCCCTCCTGCCACTGCCGGATCAGTCCGCCAAAACACCGCTTTTGCGTATCGTTCTTCTGCGCCGCGGAAATATTCCCTGTGCCGCCATCTTTGATGCGTACGGACTGTATCCGACACGCAAGGAGGAACGGATACTGGATACCTGCTTCTCTGATGCCTTGTCAGCACCGTATCATTCACATCTTCCGGCTCCCCATTCCGTCACAATCGCGACACAGGAAATCTGTCGGATTCGCACAGAGCATCTGATCACCGCTTATCTTACACGATATGCCATCGGGACACTGCAAACCATCGACGGAACACCGTTTTCCTTTTCCTGCGGAGGAACGCCTGCCGAGCGGCTTTTATCCCGACTTCTTTGCGCCATGGGCGGGGAGGAATCCGTCTCCGCACCGATTCATTTTTCCGTGCGGGAACCGCGGGAAGACTGCGGAGATATCCTGTGTCCGCTGTCCGTCACCGATCTCGGACAGATCAGTATGCGCGGACAGCCTGTCGGATATTCCCATTGGGAACTTCTTGCCCGGCTGACCGTCCGATACCGCGATGCACATCCGACAGCCTGTTTTCCCACACCGAGAACCCCTGACCCCTCCCACGATCGTCAGCCGCTGTCCGTCCCCGTCTGTGCCCCGCTGGATCTTGCCGCCGAATACCGTTATTCCCATGCACCTGCCCTTTCGGAGCATGTGAAGGATGACAATGATGCGCATCTCGCCCGTCGGTATGCGGCAATGGAGGCCGAAGACGCCGTTCTTCTGGCACGCGATATCGCCCTGATGTCGGTGTCTGACTTGCAAGCCGCCATCCGATCGGAGGACAACGTATGCCATCCGCTCTGTCGGTATCATGGGTTTGCGGTATCCGCATCGGATCCGTCCCATCCCCTGACGCTGACGGCGAATCTGTCCCGATTGACAAGAGGTGACCCTTCCGTGCGTTTCCGGCCTGCGATTGAGGGAGTTGTTCATCAGAGCGATCGGGGTTCGGTGCGCATTGTCGCCACAAGAGACCGCAATTTCCGTATCATTGCCGATGCCCATTCAACAGAAGCGGCGGAAGAACTGTTCCGTTTTGCCAAAGACCGCCTTCTGTGTACAATTCACTCCGCCTCCGCACCAAAGGCATAAAAGAGCCGACCGAGGTTGATTCCGTGCGAATCTTCCGTCGGTCGGTTGTCCTTTATTCGATTGTCTCCGTAATATCGCGGAAATCGGCTTCATATTTGCCGTCGGGAGAACGCTTGGGAGCATCGCTGCCGAACAGACGAAGCGTCACCTTCAGTGCATGCGAGGTCCAGAACGCGCCGACACCGTTGCCAAGAATCAGGCCCCCAACCACACGCAGCGTCAGCTCTAAAGCGTCAAACGGATATAAAAGCAGAAGGATTCCGCAGAGCAGTGTCACCGCGCCGATGATGCATGCGGTATAAAAACGATGCTTCTGTCTGCCGATTGCCGCCGCCTGCCGTTTGTTTGCGGCAGTATTGCGTACGGTCCGATGCATCGCCGCGGCACAGCGGATACGGTCAATACCATCCAAAAGGAAAAAGACACCTGCCGCAAACGGAAGCAGCGAAAATACATTTTCCGGCTGACGGATGATATAAATACCAAGCAGAATTGCCGCGACACCGCCAAGCAATGCTCCGATTCTGGTAAACCCGGCTGAGCGCAGTGCCGTGAACAGCTTCCATGCACCGTATGCAATACACAGAATCCCCAGCAGCAATGACAGCGTTCCGATCACCCATCCGGGAAAAAGCAAAAACAAAAGTCCGATCAGCACACAGCATAAAAGATAGCCGACAGATGCGTTTTGCTTGACCGCTTCCTCCTTTTGATTGCGCATAATGTGCCCTCCTTTTTTCCGCTTCCTTCGTATATCTTATATTATACGCAAAAAATGTGAGCGAATCAGCGATACTTCGTGACTATTTTTTGAATTTGTTGTAAACTTGTTGACTTTTGCACCAAATCACTTTATAATAAGTGCAGAGACGATAAAAAAGTTACGGAGGAAAACCTTATGAGCAAATGTATCGTTTTGGATGCCGGACACGGAAGATACGGCAATCCTTACCCGACCATTGACGGCAAATACGAGGGAACACAGAATTTCATCTATGCCGGAAAGCTTGCCGCACGTCTGGAAAAGGCCGGCTTTACCGTGCTTCTCACACGTCCCTGTATTGACGACGACCCGAGCCTTGCCGAACGCGGAGCGCTGGCAGGCAAAAACAACGCCGCGCTGTTTCTGTCCCTGCACTCCAACGCACCGGGCTCCTCCACGCCTCCCGACCGTTATCCTTTGGTACGCGGCGTGATGACGTTTTATTCGCTGACCGCCAAAGAGGAAAATGCGCCGTTTGCCGCCGCGCTCAACGCTGCCGCCGCCGAGGTCATGCAGAGTGACAACCGCGGCATCATGATCCGCGAATATCCGGGCGTTCCCGAGGATGACTACTACGGTGTCATCCGTGCTGCTGCCAAAAGCGGATGCAAACAGGCATTTCTGATTGAGCACGGATTTCATACCAATATCGATGATGCGACATTTTTGACGACCGATGTTTGTCTGGAACGGCTGGCGGATGCGGAAGCGGCTGTGATTACCGCGTATTTCGGCGATTAAATACACATCATTGATATACTTGCCGCAGAACCGCATAACGATTCCGCTCTACAGCCTGTACAATCTTCTGCCTAAATATAAACAAGGAACCACCTGTGGTGATTCCTTGTTTATGGCTGGGGTAGCGGGACTCGAACCTGCGTATACAAGAGTCAAAGTCTTGTGCCTTAACCGACTTGGCGATACCCCAATATGAAACTGTTTTAATATTATACCATATATAATCGGAAAATTCAAGTGTTATATGAAAAATTCCGAAAATTGATTTTCAAATGTCCGTATCCGAAGCACTGCTGTCCTAATGCGCAGCAGTGCATTTTTCTTTGCAATTCAACCATCGGTAGAATGATTAGAAATTCATCAAAACACTATTGACAAAAAGTGATTCGATGTGTATAATATCAGTGTGATCACAAAACAACAAACTTTGATGAAAGGAATCAATCATGACCTATCTTGAAATTGATGAAGCGCTTGTGTCGATCACCCGACAGCTCTGCGCCGCATGCAAAGAACGGCTCGATGCCATTCCGCGTGAAAATGCATCCGAGCGCAAAGCCGTTCAGCTTGAATACGGGATGTATACCTTCTGCGGCAATGCGGGACTGCTGTTCAATACCGGTTGGGAGCGGACGAAGGTACTGCAAGTCCGACAGACCTTGTGGAATAACGAGCTGTACAAATTCCCGCACATACAGACACAGTATCAGACACTTGACTGTGATGATAAGCCGTGCTTTCACGCCGCTCTGCACGGAGAGCTTTATCTGCGCCAATCGTGGCTCGAAGAACAGACAGCCGAACTGGAAGCGGCAAAAACGGCAAATGACATACAGGCAATATTTGAGCAGACCGTCAAAATCGGTGCCGTCCGTGCGATGTTTGCCGCGTGGGAAGCATGGAGAAAAGAAAACAATATATACCCCGATATGTTTGAGGAGGAATGAAACAACATGAATCAATATTCTATTGAAGTATCTGGCGGCAAGGTTATCGGCGATTCTGTCTTTTTCCGCACGGCAGATGCACAGCTTGCGGAGGAATGTAACCGGATCTGTGCATTTACCGACATGCTTGATGCCGATCCCGCACAGAAAAAAGAACGCATTGCGGAATATAAGTGTGCGAAATACCGTTACGCCGCTGTGTCTCTGATTCACAGTACAGTGATCAACAATAACCGCTGTCGGAAGCTGCACAATCTGGAATCAACGCACCATCTGCTGCTTCCCTTTGACGAGATATTCAAAACACAGGCAGAAACACTCGCCTTGTATGAAACGGCTGAAGCAAATGAGAAGCCCGATTACAGTCTGTATTATGCGATAACGGCGTTTGCAGACGGGGAACTTGCAGAGCTTGAAGGAAAAATTCCCTATGCCACCGACTGGGAAAAGGTTGAGCTTGAAGAACGCATCGGCGGTTTACAGTTTGCAAAGGAATGTCTTGACCAAGCATGGCTGCATCGGAAGGAGTGAGCTTGTGAACGAAAAACTGGAACTTTTGAAGCTCCTCGCCGATGAAACGCGGCTTTCGATTCTCAATCTGCTTCTGCGGGAAGATTCGTATGTCGAAAAAATCGCATGTGAGCTGTCCTTAACCCCGGCGACCATTTGCTATCACCTCAAAAAAATGGAAGGCGCAGGCATTGTCCGCTGTTCCCGTGCACAGTTTTACATCATCTATTCGCTGAACCGCGAGATCTTCGACAAGCCCTTGTATGAGCTGATCAAAACCGACCTGCCGACCGTCAGCGATGACGAAAAATATCAGCGGGAGGTGCTGTCTCACTTCTTCAAATACGGTCGTCTGACGCAGATTCCCACCCAGCGCAAAAAGCGGGAAATTGTCCTTGGGGAAATCGCAAAATCGTTTGACGCGGGCAGAACCTACGATGAAAAAGAAGTCAACGACATCATTCACCGCTTTCATGAGGATCACTGTACCATCCGCCGCGAGATGATCGCCTGCGGTATCATGGCACGGGAAAAAGAAACATATTGGCTTGTATGATGAATATGCTATGAAAACAATTCTTGTTGCACAGAAAATCCGCGAATACCGCCGCCATAACGGTCTGACGCAGGAGGAGTTCGGTCGTCTGCTCGGTGTCTCGGCACAGGCAATTTCCAAATGGGAGCGCGTGGAATGCTATCCTGACATTACTTTTCTTCCCGAAATCGCCGCACTGCTCGGGTGCAGTATCAATGATTTGTTTGACATAACAAAAAGCATCTGAAAAAACACCCCTATCTTGATTTATTCATAATTGTTATGGTATAATATGTAAGATTATTTCAAATAAGGTGCTGTTGTATGAATTCTAAAAATCCTCTCTCCGCCCGATGGGGTATTCTTGCAGTCGGTATACTCACCATGCTGTTTGCCGGCATTATTTATGCCTGGTCTATCTTAAAAGTGCCGCTTGCCGGAGAACTTGCTTATGAAAGCGAAGTACTTGCGCTCAACTTCACACTGACCATGAGCTTTTTCTGTATCGGAGGTCTGATCTCCAGCGTTTTCGTTCGCAAAATCGGCACAAAATTCACGCTGATGCTGGCAGGCACCATGGCAGGAATCGGATTTATTCTTTCATCCTTTCTGACAGCAGACAGCGCATGGATGCTGTATCTAACCTATGCGTTCCTGTCGGGACTTGGTATCGGCATTGCATATATTACCATCATCTCCACCGTCAATGCATGGTTCCCCGATA
>JAFYTT010000375.1 GCA_017558715.1 Clostridia bacterium
CCTTGAACGATCCGAAGAAAGGAGAGCCGTCTGATGAACACCAACCAAACAAATCCGCGCCGCACGTCCGCACAGCCTTCCCAAAGACAAAGACAGCAGGCACAGCGTCCGGCACAAGGCAGAAATCCGTCCCCGCCGCACCAACAGACACAGCGTCCGCAGCCGCAGACAAACGCCGCACGGACACAGCACCCGCAGACCGATGCATCCGTCCGCCGTACCGCTGCCAATCCAAACGCACAGCATCCGACCGCACGCCGTCCTGTCCGTACCCCGCCGCCCCCGCAAAGCGCACCAAAATCCGCCGAACAGGAGCAGCCGCTGGAAACCGTCATCCGTCTGCGCGGTTCGGTCGACCGTCCTTTTCTGATTCTCGTTATCGTCCTCGTTCTGATCGGCTCTGCCATGGTCTTCTCCGCAAGCTATGCCTACGCCGAATATCACTTCGGTGACAGTCTGTACTTTATCAGCTCCCAGCTGAAATGGGTAGCGGTCGGCTTTGCGCTGATGTTCGTCGCCATGAACTTCGACTACCGCTGGTTCCAGAAGCTGACGATGCCCGCATTCTTTGTTACCTTTATCCTGTTATGTCTGGTTCCTGTCATCGGCAAAACGGTCAACGGTGCAAAACGCTGGATCGTTATTCCCGGTATCGGCTTCCAGATTCAGCCGTCGGAAATGATGAAGCTGGCACTCGTCATGGTGCTGGCACTTTACATCGCCGCCAACCGCGGACAAATGGGAAAATTCCGTTACGGTATTCTGTTCCCATACACCATCATCGGGTCGGTATGCTTTGTCACGGCGCTGGAAAAACACCTGTCCGCGACGATGATTCTTCTGATGATCGGCACGCTCGTTATTTTCATCGGCGGTGCCCCTACAAAATGGCTTGCCATCTTTATGGGTTCCGGTGCGGGACTTGTCGCACTTGCCATCGCATTCTTTGACTATGCCCGAAAACGCGTCGAATACTGGCTCGTTCCCGAAAATGACCCCGGTGCCGCAGGATATCAGCTTCTGCAGTCGCTGTATGCCATCGGTTCGGGCGGCGCACTCGGTACGGGACTTGGCAACAGCCGACAGAAATATCTGTATCTTCCCGAAGCACAGAATGACTTCATCTTCGCGGTCATCTGCGAGGAATTCGGCTTCATCGGTGCGGTCACGCTGATCGTCCTGTTCGCTTTGCTTCTGTGGCGCGGCATCGTCATTGCCATGCATGCACCCGACACCTATTCTTCGATTCTGACGATGGGTATCATCTCCCAGATCGGTCTGCAGTGTATCATGAACATCGCCGTTGTCACCGGCTCGATGCCCGTTACCGGCGTTTCTCTGCCGTTCTTCTCCTACGGCGGCTCCTCCCTCATCATGCTGCTCGTTGAAATGGGCATGATTCTGTCCGTTTCCCGTTATTCGTATCAACAGAAAAAGTAGATTGCAGATTTTTTCGTTGTTTCTTCCTCTACTGCGGCAGGAGCAAGTCCCCGCCCTACGGAATTTCACATTTGACATCAATCGCATTGACCCCATCTCCCTCCAATCCTCCGATTCAGAAAGGAACCCCTCATGAGAGTTTTAATGACAGGCGGCGGTACCGGCGGTCACGTCAATCCCGCACTCGCCATTGCCAATACCATCCGTGAACGTGAACCCGATTCCGAAATTGCGTTTGTCGGCACCTCGCGCGGCATCGAAAACAAGCTGGTCCCCAAAGAGGGGTATCCGCTTCACCATATTGAAATCCGCGGTCTGCGCCGTTCCCTGTCTCTGCAGAATCTGAAAACCGCTGTCATGGTGCTCACCTCGGTTTCCAAAGGCAAAAAGCTGATCCGTGATTTCAAGCCGGATATCGTCATCGGCACGGGCGGATATGCCTGTTTTCCGATTATGAAGGCTGCCGCGCTGATGGGTGTTCCGACCGCACTGCATGAGTCCAACGCGTATCCCGGCGTTGCTGTCAAGATGCTGGAAAATTCCGTTGACCGTATGTTCATCAACTTTGAGGACTGCAAAAAGAATCTCAAGCATCCCGAACGTGCGATGGTTGTCGGCAATCCCCTGCGCTCCAAGCCCGGTATGATCTCCTATGACGATGCAAGAAGTGAGCTCGGCATCACGGGCAAGTACCGTCATTTTCTGCTCTCCTGCGGCGGCTCCATGGGTGCGGAACAGGTCAACTTCGCGATGCTGGATCTCATGAAAGAATACACCTCCAAGCATCCCGAAATTCTGCATGTTCACGCGACCGGTGCCATTGAGTACGAAATCGCAAAGAAGATGTTTGAGGACGCAGGACTTGACAAGTGCGAAAACATCAAGCTTGTGGAGTACATTTACGATATGCCCAAGCAGATGGCTGCCGCTGACCTTGTTGTCGCGCGCGCAGGCTCGATCACGCTGTCCGAATTGGCGCTGGAGGGCAAGCCCTGTATTTTGATTCCCTCGCCGAATGTCACCGAAAATCATCAGTACAAAAACGCAAAGGTGCTCGCCGACCGCGGTGCCGCCATTCTGATCGAGGAAAAGGATATCACCCCTGAAAAGACGGTAGATGCCGTCCGCTCGGTGCTTGACAGCATGGAGGTACGCCGTTCCATGCAGGACGCCATCCGTTCCCTTGCAGTCTCCGATGCGTGTGACCGTATCTATGAGGAGTGCCGCCGATTGGTAGATGCACACAGCACAAAATAACGATCCGTTTATGACCGACTATACAACGAAAGGTGGTGAGAGACATGCCCCGTGACCGCGATTCCGATATCAATTTATCTGAGGTGTTCGGCGATGCGCCCGCGTCGTCCAATCTCCCGATAGCACCTGCATCCGAGGACACCGATGACGGTATTTTCATCAACTGGCCCGGCTTTGATATGGGAGACGACGAAGCGTCCCCTGCCTATGACGATGACGGTGACGCGGACACCGATCTCACCGACGACGATCTCATCGATAACGATGATAACGAGCCCAAACCGTCCAAAAAACCAAAGAAGCCGAAAAAAGACAAAAAGAAAAAATCCGCCGCTCTGACTGATGAGGAAGATGACAACAGCGGTGAGGACTACGCCTTCCGTCATGCCGCCGAATCCGATCAGAGAGAATCCCGCGGTAAGCGCAAACCCCAAAAAGAAGACGAATCCGACAACGAAACGACGCTTTCGTCGATCAAATACTACAAACACACAGCCAAGCTCAAGGAAATTTTTCTGCGGCGGCTGCTCCCCACGGTTCTGGTGCTCGTGTTTGTCGTCGGATTTGTGCTGTACTTCTTCCGACTTCAGCATCTGACCTTTGACAATCTGCGCGGTTATCCTGCGGAGGATGTCTTCCGCGCGATCAATGTCAGAAAGAATCAGTTCATTTTCACAGTGAACGACATCGATATCGAACGTCGTCTGCGCGCCCGTTTCCCCTACATACAGGATGTCGAGGTTGAGCTGACACTCCCCGACACGGCGCATCTGATCTTCACCGAGGACAGTGCGCGTTTCTATACGCACATTTACGACGAGTATTTCGTCATATCCGAATCGATGCGCGTTCTGGCGCGATATAGCTCCGAGGACGAGCTGGATGCCGGTCTGCGTGAGATCACCCTGCCGCCCGTTTCCTATGCCGTTGTCGGACATCCCCTGCGCTTCTTTGATGCATCCTATCTGACGTTTCTGTCCTCGTTCCTCGATACGATGGAGCAGTCGGACATCTACCGCAGCATTGCATCCATGGATCTGTCCAACCGCTTTGATATCATTCTCAATTTTGAGGAACGGATTTCGGTCGAACTTGGAGACGATGAAAATCTCGAAACACGACTGCTTTTTGTCAAGAGCGCCATCGATGAATTGGAGGATGACCAGCGCGGTACGCTTCTGATCATCGACAACAAGCAGGCGATCTTCTCTCCGCAGGCACGCGAAACAGATTGATTTCTAAATCGTCTTTATAAATGCGTTATTTACAAATCCAACCAAAATCCCCGTTTTTTGGCGAGAAAACTGTAAACAATTCGTGAACTTTTCCCGTAAATCTTGAAAAAACAGCGAAAAAAAGGTATTATATTATATAAGGAATTTCATTGTCTCCGTGCATGGCTCCCGATGGGGCTATTTGCACCGATAACATTTTTAAGCACTATTTAATAATAAGCAATCGAAGATCATTCATTACATAAACAGGAGGATTCAGTCATGGCAAATTTCGAATTTGACGCAGGCGAAACCAGCGTTGTCAATATAAAGGTAGTCGGTGTCGGCGGCGGCGGTAATAACGCAGTCAACCGCATGATCGAAAGCAACGTCAAGGGTGTTACGTTCATCGCCATCAATACGGATATTCAGGCACTCGCAAAGTCCAACGCTCCCATCAAGATCAACATCGGTGACAAGATCACCAAGGGTAAGGGCGCAGGTGCCAACCCCGATGTCGGTGCACATGCAGCCGATGACAGCCGTGACGAGATCGTCCGCGCCATCGAAGGTGCCGACATGGTCTTCATCACCACAGGTATGGGCGGTGGTACCGGTACAGGTGCGGCTCCCGTTGTCGCAAAGATCGCACGTGAGCTCGGTATTCTGACGGTCGCTATCGTCACCAAGCCCTTCTCCTTTGAAGGCAAGCGCAGAATGGATCAGGCAGAAGCCGGCATCATCCGTCTGCGTGAAAATGTAGACTCCCTGCTCATCATCCCCAACGACAGACTCAAGGAAGCATCCGAAACCAAGCTCACGCTGATGAATGCGTTCTCCATCGCCGATGACGTTCTTCGCCGCGGTGTTCAGTCCATCTCCGAACTGATCAATGTTCCCGGTATGATCAACCTCGACTTTGCGGACGTTACCAACATCATGGCTGACGCAGGTCTTGCTCACATGGGTACCGGTCAGGCTACCGGCAAGGACAAGGCAGAAAAGGCTGCACAGATGGCAATCACCTCCCCGCTTCTGGAAACCTCCATTTCCGGTGCAAAGGGACTGCTCATCAACATCACCGGTTCTCCCGACATGGGTCTGGACGAAGCATCCGTCGCATCCCAGCTTATCACCGATCAGACCGATCCCGATGCAACCATCATCTGGGGTGTCGCATTTGACGAATCCCTCGAGGACGAAATTCAGGTTACCGTCATTGCAACCGGTCTTGACGCTGATAAGAAGCTCAAGAAGCTGACGCCTGAGGAAATCGCAGAAGAAGAAGCACGCATCGCCGCTGAACAGAAGGCAAAGGAAGAAGCAGAACGTGCGGCAGCAGAAGCGAAGGCAAAGGCAGAAGCAGAAGCAAAGGCGAAGGCAGAAGAAGCGGAACGCAACGCTCCCGTTGATCCTGTCACCGACGGCGTTATCTCCGACTCCGATTTCGACGACATCATGAAGATCCTCAAGCGTTCCCGCCGTTCTTAATGCAAACAAAAATAATCGCGCGTATCCGTTTTCTCAGCGGATACGCGCTTCTTTTTTACTTTTTGTATGTAAACTCCATCTTCTTTTCGTTTTCCAGATGCAGACGGGTTTCATCCCAGTCGCGGTGCACCTGTACCGTGAAAATCAAGTGGAACAGACCGTAGGTCAGCGCCAAAATGATCGATGCGGGGATAATCAGAAGCAGGAGTGCCGGCTTTTCCAATATGAAAATCAACGCGGGCGGTGTGATGATGCGGAACATAATCATCGCCGCCAGAATCGCAATCGCGGCAACAACGAGACAGAGAATCGCAATGCAGTCGGAGAAAAATTCGGGGGACTTCAGGAATGTCATCGCATCCTTTTTCATGTCGTACGTTCCGTCAGGCGTATCGCGGCGGAACTGACGCATCTGCTCACCGTCGCGGTCGAGGTGAATTTTTTCGGGAAGCGCATAGAAAAAGCCGATGGCAAGAAAGACGACGATCGAGGACAGAATGACATTGCCGTCCCAGAGCACGAAAAACAGCGTCTGGAACATCGGAAGACCGACGATGATGATGATCAGCAGTGCAAGGGTATACATGAGATGGGACTTGACATTGTCTAAAATGCGATGGGGTAAAATCATGTTTTTGTTACCTAACCTTTCGGAAATGAATGATAAAGTTTACAAATAGCCGCGAACGAGTGCGCAAAGTCGCTCCAGGGTGACCGTGCCGGAATGATCAAGCGGAGCGTTTTCATATTGAATCCGCTCAAAATCGGCGGTCAGACGGTCGATGTCCTCAATCAGACCGCGATCGGCAACCTTGCGAGCGATTTCGCGGGGCGTATCGGACAGCCCCACCCCGCAGCGCTGATGGCGTAACTGTGCCGCCGCAACGGCATACGCATATCGGATCTTGCCGTCGTTGTCGGGGATGGCATCGAGCTGGCGCTTGAAATCTGTGTATGTTTTGATGTGTTCCGCCGGACGAATCGAACTTCCGCCGGTATTTGTCTGCTCAACCGTATCGACAAAGTTGAGATACTCCCGTCGGGTTCGGAGCTTGCGGCGTTCGCTGTGCGGCAGGAAAAAGAAATCGAGGACTTCTTTCAGATACGCAATCCACTCGCGGATTTTGTCTTTGAGTCCGGGCGTAAACAGGACGATCAGCAATACAATACTGATCACGCACAGCGCAACGAACACAAAAATCCAGTAATCGGCTTCCCCGCGCGGCAGTTTCAATGCTTCTCCTGCCAGATCCTGTTCGTAAATTTCCTTGATTTCGCGGTCATCGGCGGCGTTGTTCTTCGCAATCCCGGCGAGGCAGAATTTCAGAAACGCATACCACAGCGAAACCATGGATGTAATGAACGACATCGTAACAATCGAAAAACCGGCAATGCTCGCAAGGGCGATCCCGACAATACGTGCGGAATACAGCTTTGCTTCGTCGTTGATGCCGCGTGCAATCTTACCGCCGTACGGACGGGTGATAAACGCCTGATTGAGCAGCAGCACAAACAGCGCAATCGTCATACAGAGGGAGAGCAGATTGAGATTTCCGAACAGCGTATTCTGATAGCCGCCCGTCACGAGAAAATTGATGAACAGAACAATTCCGATCGTACCGATGCGGCGCATGGAGATCAGCGTATTGTACGGGATAAACCAAAGATATCCGCCAAGCTCCACCATCACCGCACAGAACAATGCAATGGAATACGGAATGATCGAGTATTCATCGTAGTAATTGCCGAAGTAATAGAGCAGCGTCCATCCAAGCCGCATCGTCAGAAAGAAGACTGCAGCGGTCCCGATATGAACCACAATCGCCTGCTCAAAGCGGTAACGTCGCGTGGTATCCTCATAGGTAAAGACCATTTCTTTTCGTTGAAGATGAAACAGCCTCGCACCGAGCATCTGCAGTCCGTAGCCTGCCAGCGCACAGCCGACAAACAGCAACAGCAGCATCACCCGCAGATACCACTGTCCGAAGTACGGCATGGTGAACTTGGTACAGAACGGAAGTGCCGCAAGGATATAGACGGCGACAGCGCCCATCTGGTAAAAACGTGAATAATCGGTATTGGAATTGCGCACGGTCTGTTCCGTGTTCGGGGATTTTGTTTTTTTGAACATACACATCCCCCTTATCTTGTATAATCGCGATCCTCAAGGGATCCGACCGAGAAGTAAATTTCCACATCTTCAGGCAAAACGAGTGCATTGCGGTTCGCCGATGTGATATAATAGATCACGCGGATACCGAGGGATTCCATCGCACGGTGGAAATGAAGCATACGCTCGGAGATATACGACGAAACGACGATCAGATTGGCAGAACCGGTATGATCGGCGGCTTCGGTATACAGCGCGGGATTGGCAATGATGTGGTCGAGCAGCTGCTCCTCGGGAACGGAAATTTCCATCGGAATACCCGCAAGCAGTCGGAGCGCATCGAGCGTTTCGAGCCGTCCCGTATAACTGCGGGAAATCGCAATCTTTCGTCCGACGGGATCACCGAGATCGATGCAGTTAACCGCCTGCTCATCATCAATCTGAATCGACTTATAGGGTGTGTTCAGAATCACACGGGTCGGGACATTGTCATCCGATGCGCGGTCAAGCAAGGTCGCCGCGACGCTGATACACCGTTCGATTTCATAGGGCGCACTTGGTACCTCGGGATGCTTTTCGATATCGCGCGACTGCATATTGATGACGATATTGAACACAAACCGACGGAAATGCTCTTCGATGTTGACCATCAGATGTCCGTGGCTGGCAGTCGATTTCCAGTTGATCTGCCGCATGGCATCACCCGGACGGTATTCTCTTGTTCCCGCACGGATCAGGGGATCGGTCAGGAGACTGTGGTTGGTAACGATATCACCCGTCAGACCGTCGGCAGCAACGAAATTGGCATCGAGGTCGATGGACTTCGGCAGAACGGTCAGACGCGTTTCAACATACCCCGGCAAGGACGACGCCGAAAACGACGAGGAGTTCATGCCAAACAGGTCGTTGGTAACAAGTACCGCATCGCCGACCGTATAAACACCGCGCTTTTTGCACGTGACACGCCAGCGTCGGCTGATCTTTCGGTGCGACTGCAAGACGTAAATCGACTGTACCTGTGCCTCGTGCGATTCCTTTAACGTATCCGTTCCGGGAACGGGATCCAAAAAGTGAAAATAGAGTCCCTGCGGCAAATCGGAGTTGACCTTCAGAAACGGAAGCGGAAGCAGCTTATCATTGACGAGTTCATCGTAGTAGAAGATATCTTCATCCTCAAACACCTCTTCGGTACTCAACCGCACGGTGTACGACAGCCCCTCGCGCGTTTTTTTCGAATACAGCCGCATCTGCGTCAGATACACCAGCACAGCAGCAAGCAGAATGGCTAAATAAATCATAGCATCGGTTATTCGATCGGCGCGGCGACGGTCGACAGCAGATAATCGATGACCGTTTCGGTCGACTGTGCCAGACGCACGGAGTTCTGGGATTTGGAAATGACACGGTGAGAAAGCACGGGAACTGCCATCGCCTTGACGTCATCGGGGAGTACATAATCACGTCCGTCAAGCGCGGCATGTGCCTGGGCTGCATGTGCCAGTGCCAGCGATCCGCGCGGGGAAATGCCGATGCGCAGACGTTCGGAGGAGCGGGTTGCGTCAGCAATACGGACGATGTAATCCTTGACCGCGTCGGACAGATGGATCTTGCGGACAGACGTCTGTGCATCCATCAGATCCTGCGCGGTACAGACCGGCGTCAGCTGGGTCAGCGGCGTTTGCTCAATATGGCGGTCGAGAATCGCCATTTCTTCTTTTGCCGACGGATATCCCAGCGACATGCGGATGAAGAATCGGTCCACCTGTGCTTCCGGCAGCGGGAAGGTACCCTGCGATTCAATCGGGTTCTGTGTGGCGATAATGAAGAAGGGTTTGGGGAGAACGAACGTCTCGCCGTCGATGGTCGTCTGTCCCTCTTCCATACATTCGAGCAGTGCCGACTGCGTTCTCGGTGTTGTACGGTTGATTTCGTCCGCAATGATAATGTTGGCAAACAGCGGTCCGCGGCGGAAAATGAACTCGTTTTCCTTCTGATTATAATAGTGAATACCCGTGATGTCGGACGGAAGCAGGTCAGGGGTGAACTGAATCCGACGGAACGCATCCTCCTCGGAGGAAATACTGCGGGCAAGTGCCTTGGCAAGCGATGTTTTGCCGGTACCGGGGATATCGTCCAGCAGAACATGACCGGAGCAAAGCAGGGCGCAGAGAATCAGATCGATCTTGTCTTTTTTGCCGTAAATGACACGGGAGATGTTCTGATTGATTGCGGCGGCAAGAGATTGGATGGCTTGTGCATGCATACGGGTTTCACTCACTTTCGTTTTCTTTTGATTTTGATTTGTTTTTTCGTCATTTCATAAAACAATCATCTGACTGTTTGTTGTGATTTTATTATATCACAAAGGAATCGCGTTGTCAATTCCCTCCGTCGTATTTTGGGAGATCTCCTTGGATTTCAGCGGATTTCACAAATTCAGCACGTTTCTTTTGTTGATTCCGCCGATGACATAAAAACGCCTTCAAAATCGTATTCTATTGATATATTATATCATAGATTTTCTGATTTGTCTTGTGTTTTTCTTAATTTTATCAAAAAGATATGAAAATTCGGAAAGGATTGCTGGTTGCCTTGACAAGATTTCAACGGTTTCTCTATAACGCTGTGCTTCTGACCGTAACCAACCTCGGCATGCGCGGCATCGGTGTACTGTTCAACCGCTTTTTGACCGTCCGCATCGGGACGCAGGGACTTGGTCAATTTTCGCTGATGATGTCGGTATACGGCTTTGCCGTGACTGCGGCATCGGCGGGAATCCATCTCGCTGTCACACGTGTCGTTTCGGAGTCGTGCGGATGCGAGAACAACTCTGCCGTTCGCCGTGCGGTCAGTACCGGATTCCAATGCAGTCTGGGATTCGGACTGTTCTCCTCCGCGATTCTATTGTTGTTCGCCCCGTTGATCGGCAATCATTGGCTTGGATTTGCTGAATCGGTTCCCGCGCTTCGTCTGCTTGCGCTGACTCTGCCGTTTTTGTCCATGTCCACCACGATCGGCGGCTATTTTGTCGGCGTGCGGCAGGCATACAAAAGTGCGGTCATCGGCGTGTTGTGTCAGGGAGTACGCATCGGATGTGTGGTCGTTCTTCTGCGATCATGGGGCGTGCACAGTACCATCTGGCCGTGCTATGCGCTCGTCATCGGAACGCTTGCGTCAGAGGCGATCTGCTTTCTTTTATCGCTCCTCCTTTTTCTTCCCGATTACCGACGGCGCTGTGCGGTATGCTCCGCTGCTGTCAAAGCGGAAACACGTGATATTCCGCGGTATGTTCTGCACATTGCCCTGCCGATTCTCCTGACTGCCTGCATCCGATCAGGGCTGATCACGCTGGAGCATCTGCTCATTCCGATGGGGCTTGAGAAATCGGGGGAAGCCGCCGATGCCGCAATGGCAGCCTACGGAAGTGTCCACGGTATCGTTCTGCCGATCCTGCTCTTCCCTGCCGCACTTTTATCGTCCTTTTCCGGTCTTCTGATTCCCGAGGTCTCGGAATTTCGCGCACAGGGCAGACGAGAAACCGTTCGCCGTACCGCATCGCGCGTTCTGCGCATCACGCTGTGCTTTGCCGTCTTTGTCAGCGGCAGTATGATCTGCTATTCCGATCTGCTCGGTGAGCTGTTCGGTGACGGCGCATCCGGCAGTCGGTATCTGCGCACCCTTGCCGCGTTGATTCCTATTATGTATCTTGATACGATGGTCGACGCATTTTTGAAAAGTCTCGACGCACAGCTGGATTCCATGCGCTACAATCTGATGGATGCGGCGTTCAGCGTTGTGATGGCGTATCTTCTGCTCCCGCATCTCGGCATTGTCGGTTATATCCTGCTTCTGTACACATCGGAGCTGTTCAATCTGGCGCTCAGCCTTGGCAAGCTGATTTCTCTGATCGACCTGCGGATTCCGCTTATGAACTGGGTAGGAAAACCAATTCTGTCGGTCATCGGTGCGATGGGCATGACTTTGTTATTTTTCCGCATGACGGGAATCGCATATCGGTTTTCCATGACAACGCTGACGGTTCATCTGCTGATCTGCCTTGTGTTCTACGGTGGTTTTCTGTATCTGCTTGGTGCGGTCCGATATCGTGATATCGTCACCGTTCGTCGGTTATTCTTCCCTGTAACCAAACTCTCCCTTGCAAAAACAGCAAAACCGTGGTATAATAAGGAAAATGATAAATATAAAGGATACAAACATCATGACAAAGGGAATCAAGCACCATCTCGACGAACTCCGCGCCATCTGTGAAGAACAGCTTGCCGCAAAATCAAGCCATACATGGAAAGAACCCGGCAACAAATTCTGCCACGGCATCCGCACCGCAAAAGTGGCAGAACGACTGCGCACGGCAATCTGCCCGGATGACACTTCCGTCAACCCGGACGTTCTGACCGTCGCCGCATGGTTTCACGATCTGCGCAACGGACAGGAAGACCACGAAAATGCCGGAGCCGATGCACTTCCCGCGCTGATCGGGCATCTTATCACAGAAGAGGAGTTGACCGCGGTCTGTGACCTCATTCGCCTGCACGACCATCGACTGCGGGATGTCACCATTGATGAGCGTCTCGCCGCTTACCCGCCCGCACTTCTGCTTCTGCAGGATGCCGATTTTCTCGATCATCTCGGCACGTATTCTGTCTGGGCGACCTTCGCGGATTTCACCTACCGTCAGAAAACCCCGTACGATTATGCCGCACAATTCACCGACGGCTCGTATGATCGATTTGCCGCACGCTGGAGACGGGAGATCAATTATCCGCGCTCACTCGAAATCTTTGAGGAAAAGATCAATTTCGAGGTCGAATTTGGAAAGCGCATGCTGCGGGAACTTGATGGGGAATTTTGCTGACATCCTCCCGACATCATTATAACATTGGAGTACACGCAAAAGTCAATAGGTTTCTATCCATTCTGCCGCAGAAGCATCGTCTTCTGCGGTTTTTTGCATAAAAATTGCAGTATTCCCTTGACAAATCGGTCTATATATGATAGACTGTACACAGAACAAGTCTATCCACTATAGACCGCCATTGTATGAAAGGAACATCAATATGAAAACAACCGAACTCGGCGCCATCGAATCCCGTTTTGCCGACCTCATCTGGGAGCACGCACCGCTCACCTCAGGCGCACTGGTCACGCTTTGCGAGGAGCATCTGCACTGGAAAAAATCCACAACCTACACCGTTCTGAAAAAGCTCTGCGACCGCGGCTTATTCATCAACAACGGCGGCACCGTCGATGTCATCATGACCAAAGAAGAATTCACGGCAAGACAGTCCGAGGAGATCGTGCGCGAGACGTTCTCCGGCTCTCTGCCCGCGTTTGTTGCAGCATTCACCAGCCGTAATTCCCTCTCCGAGGACGAAATTGCCGCTCTGCAATCCTTAATCGATGCACAGAAACACAAAACCTGACCGATGCCCGATACTCCCGAAAGGAGGAAATATGTCATGACCGCACAACTTTTTCCTGGTTTGTTTGATATGTCGGTTGGGGCTTCATTCGTCATCGCCGCGGTACTGCTCTTGCGGCTGTTCTGTCA